>JAUQXD010001113.1 GCA_030834835.1 Thermoflexales bacterium
GCGACAGGTGCATCGGCCATCTTTTTGGAAACCGGCACCAATCCGCAGTTGGCGCAGCAAATCGCCGGCGAAACCAGCATCAAAGTCGTCACCGAGTTGTACAGCCATTCGCTCAGCGACGCGCGCGGTCCGGCGCCCACCTACATCGATATGATTCAATCTAACGTGGCCGCCATTGTAAAGGCCCTGAAATGATGGATGAACGTGAATCAGCGCATTAGCCAATCAGAAATCAAAAATCAGCACTCTGCAATCCCAGGTGAGCCGGCGCGGCTGGAGTTGCGTAACGTTTCGGCGGGCTATGACGGCGCGCTGATTCTGGACGACATCTCGTGTCAGGTGCCGCACGGCGCGCGCGTCGCCATCGTCGGGCCGAACGGCGCGGGCAAATCTACCCTGTTCAAAGTGCTGGTGGGCCTGCTGCCCACGCGGCGCGGCGAGGTGTTGATCCACGGTCTGCCGTTGGGCGCGCATCAGGATTGCGTGGCCTATGTGCCGCAGCGAAATGATATCGATTGGCGCTTTCCTGTTACCGTGAGTGATGTCGTGATGATGGGCCGCTATGGTCAGCTGGGTTGGACCCGGCGGCCCACCAAACTCGATCGAGAGATCGTGCTTCACAGTCTCGCGCAGCTGCGCATCGCCGATCTGGCGAAACGCTCGATCGGTGAACTGTCGGGCGGGCAGCAGCAGCGCGTCTTTCTGGCACGGGCGCGGGCCCAAGAGCCGCACATCCTGTTGATGGACGAGCCGTTCACGGGCGTGGATGCCTCGACGCAAGAAGCCACGCTGGATCTGCTGGACGATCTGAACACGCAGGAAGTGACGATCATGATCTCCACGCACGATCTGAATCTGGCGGCGGCGCGCTTCAAGCAAGTGCTGCTGTTGAATCATCGCGTGGTCGCCTATGGCGCGGTGGACGAGGTCTTTACGCCGCAAGCGCTGGGGCAGGCGTTTAGCGGACAAGTCTTGATGCTGCCCAATGGCATGGCACTAGTGGATGACTGCTGCCCGCCGGACTAAAAGACCTGTCAGGTGGCGCAGACGGCGATCGGTTGTCAATAATCCGGTGCGCCACCTGACAGGTCGTTGAATAGCCATGATCGAATTTCTAACGAAGCCTCTCACCTATGAATTCATGCAGCGCGGCCTGCTGGCGGCGGTGATGGTGGGCGTGCTATGCGCCATCATGGGCAGCTATGTGGTGCTGCGCGGCATGGCTTTTCTGGGCGACGCGCTCGCGCACGCCATTTTGCCCGGCGTGGCGATTGCCTATCTGCTGAATGGCAACTTGCTCATCGGGGCGTTGGTAGCCGCCGTCGTCGTCGCGCTGCTTATCGGCGCACTGTCGCGGCAAGGGACGATCAAGGAAGACACCGCGATCGGGATTTTGTTCGCGGCCGCGCTATCGCTGGGCGTGTTGTTGATCAGCACCATCCGCACCTACGCCGTCGATCTGACGCATATCCTGTTTGGCAATGTGCTCGGCGTCAGCACCGGCGACCTGCTGATCACGGTGGTGCTGGGCGCGTTCGTGCTGGGCACGATCGTCGTTCTCTATCGAGAATTTCTGGTGATTTCGTTCGATCCGATTCTGGCGGCGACGCTGCGATTGCCCGCCGAACGTTTGCGCACCTTCATGCTCATCCTGTTGTCGCTGACAATCGTGGTGTCGCTGCAAACGGTGGGCGTGGGGCTGGTATCCGCGATGTTGGTTACGCCCGGTGCAGCGGCGTATTTGCTGACGCGGCGTTTGTCCTCAATGATGATCGTCGCGGCCATCATCGGCGCAGTGTCGAGCGTGGTGGGCTTGTATCTGAGCTTCTATCTCAGCGTCGCATCAGGCGCAGCGGTTGTATTGGTCGCCACTTCGATCTTCATGCTGGCGTTTTTGTTTGCGCCGGAACGCGGCCTGATTCCACGCGCGCGGCACGCTCGACATACAGCCCGTCCAGCGTAAGTTATCGACAGCGGTTCAACTGTCTTGTGCTCACTTCAGTTGACAGTGAAGGTTTGCGTGACGCTGTTGACTTTCAACACGTACTCACCCGCCGGGAAATCCCCTTCCAACCGGATAGTTTCATCGTAGATTTTGGCGATCTGCGTGCAGATAGCGTCGATGGGACGCTGGCGATTAATCGTGAGCGTGATGGTGTTGCCCTCGCGTTTCTGCTCAGCCGGCAGCGCGCTGGAGCAGCCATCGCCGACGATGCCCCTCACATGTACGAAGACCTGCACCGGAA
>JAUQXD010001114.1 GCA_030834835.1 Thermoflexales bacterium
TGCTCAAAGGCCAGATCGATGTTGAGGGCGCGCAGCAGTTCGGCCAGCGTCGCCGCTAGACGTGATGAATCTTCACGCAGAGCGAGTCGCGCGGTGTGCAGGCCAAAGATGTCGAACTGGCGGCGCACGTTGGCGAATTGATCACCGATGAGATCACGGGGCAGCGCGTGTGCAATCGAATCGAGGGGTGCCGTAAAATCGATCGGTTTGACGCGGGCCGTGTGCGGTGCGGTATCGAGCAGGCGCGCGGTCATATCGTCTTTCGAGGCAAGTTCCAGATCATTCGACAACAGCGACAAAGTCAGGCGATAGGGTTCCTGACTGTAACGCCTTTCCAGATAAGCCACGTGTTGCGGCAATGGGCGGCGTTGATTGAGCCACTGCTGTAATTCGATCGGCGCGGGGATACGGCGCGCACTCACACTGAAACGGCGCGCCAACTCCTGCAGCGCGTGACGATAATGCTCCACGGCGAGGCCGCGATGCAGGCGCAGCGTTTCAGCGGTGACGGCGGCGGTGACATTGGGATTGCCGTCGCGGTCGCCGCCGATCCAAGAGGCCAGCGTCAGCCGATCGGGCGGCGCGTTTAGCGTGGGGTAATGCTCGCGCAGTGCCGCGTCGAGGTCGGCATACAGGCGGGGTAGGGCGTCCCAGAAAACTTCGTCGACGAAATACAACCCGATGCGCACTTCATCGGTGACGGCGGGCCGCGCAGTGCGAGCGCGATCGGTCAACCACAGCGCCGTGATCTCTGATCGGAGCGTTGCGATCTGCGCGTCACGTTCGCGTGGCAGCCAATTGGCCTGAGGCAATTTGCGCAGAATGGCCGTGATGCGCTGCAACTTGGACATGATCGTGCGGCGGCGTGCCTCGGTGGGATGCGCCGTCAGCACCAACTCGACGCACAGATTATCCAGTAACGCCGCGAGTTGATCTTGATCAACGCCGCGCGTCTTCAACTGTTCGATCGCGTCGGCGATGGATTCCGCGATCGGGGCAGGCTGCTGATCGCGCTCACGCTGGCGCAGCGCCAACACCCGATAGTCCTCTTCGGCGAGATTGACCAGATCGAAGTACAGCGCAAACGCGGAGGCCATCGCGCGTGCCGCCGACGATAGCGCAGCCACTTCGGCTGCTAATTGCTCAGCGGCTTCGCTATCATCGGCGCGACGCGCTTTGGCTAAGGCGCGAATACGCTCTTCGGTCTCAAACAACGCCGGTGATTCTTGCGCGCTGAGCACCTGACCGAGCAGTTCGCCGAGAAGATGGATGGTGTCGGAAAGATCCATGACGAGTGACGAGTGAAACGTGATGCGTGGTGCGTGTCTGGTGTTGCTGGTCACGCACCACGCAATACGCACCACAAATTATGCATTATGCATTGAGAATTGTGCATTCAGTTCATGCCTGCCCGCATGGCGGCCGCCACCGCGCCCGCACGATTGCTGACCTGCAACTTTTGCAAAATGTGATCGACATGCTTCTTGACGGTATTGGGCGTAATGCCCAGTTGTTCGGAAATCTCGCGATTCGTGTAGCCGCGCACCAATTGGCTCAACACTTCGCGCTCACGATCAGTGAGTTCGCGCAATAATTGCGCCGCTTCGGGATCGGTCGTGCTTTCCGGCAGAGCGTTTGGCCTGGGTTCAAGCGCACCCGTGCGCAGGGCCTCATCGACCATGCGCTGGAAGGCACGGCGATCGAAGCCTTCTTTTTCCACGAAGGCAAATGCGCCAAATTCGTCGTAGGCTTTGTCGATGTCTTCCGGCGCGCCCAGCGCACTCACGACGATGGCGGGCAGGCCGCGCTGCCGGGCCGCCCGCAAAAACCAGAAGCCGTCGCGGTTGTCGTGCGGGTCGGCCGAACTGACCAGATGCAGATCGACGATGGCGAGCGCCAATTCGCTGCGCTGTAGCCAGCCGCGCGCTTCCGCATAGCTGACCGAGGTGTGCAGCGTGTAGCCCGCTTCGCCCAGAATGTCTTCGTAAATCGCGCGCCAGCCCGCGTCGTCTTCGATGATCAAGATTTCGGGTTTGGACGGCAAAATCATCTGAGCCGCGCGTTGAATCAATGCGATCAATTTGTCGCGGCGAAAAGCGTCTTTGGGTAGATAGCCCAGCACGCGCGGCTGCCGCTCTGCGGCGGCGATCAACTCGGCGACCGACAGGCCCGACAACAAGATGCAGGGCGTACCTAACGCTGTCAGTCGATCCATCAAGCGCAGGCCGTCACGATTGCTGGCCGCGAGCGGATCGAGCGAGGCGTCCAGAATCGCCAGATTGTAGCCCGACAGATCATCGGGCGGCGTGGCGCTGGTGGTGATGGCCCAACCTAGTTCGCCCACGATTTCAGTCAAAATACCGCGCCAGCGCGCATCGTCGTCGACGATCAACGCGCGTGGAGTTGATGTATTCATGCTTGTTCCTCAGCCGGCGGCAGGTGTACGTTGAAGGTGCAGCCGGCATCCAGGTTGTTGTTCACGCTGATGCTGCCGCCGAAGCGCTGCACCAGCGATTTGGTCCACCACAAGCCAAAGCCCAGTTTCTTGGCCGAGCGTTTGGTTGAAAAATCAGGATCGAAAATCCGATCGAGCACGGCGTCGGGCACGCCGGGGCCGTCATCGCTGATCGCCAGATCGATCCACTGGCGCTGCGGCTCGATCGGATCCGCGATTATGCGTCCGTTCACGGCAATGTGGCCGCCCCGATCGCTGATCGCGTCGCTCGTGCCGAGCGCGTCGATCGCGTTATCGATCAAGTTGAACAGCACGAGGCGCAATTGCTCTTCGCCCGCCATCACGGGCGGCAAAGATTCTAGCCCCGTGCTGCTCAATTCGATGTTGGGTGGCAGGCTCAAGCGCGAACAGGCCGTGCGGTAACACGTCTCGATCGAGGTGGGCGCCAACCGTAAAGGCCGCAGATACCCCATCGATTCGCGCGCGGCCGCCATCGTGGCGCGCGCACTGTCTTCGATTTCGTGCAGGGCGTGGTCAACATAGGCATCATCCTGCAGCGCGGGACGTTTATCCAGCACGCCTTGCACGCGCACCGGAATAACGCCGATGAGGTTGTTGACGCGATGCAATAAATTCGCGGCAACGTCGCCGAGCACGGCGAACGTTTCGGCGACGGCCTGACGTTCCCGCGCAGCCTTGAGCTGCTCCAGCGCTTCGGCCTGTTGCAGGGCGATGGCGGCATGATTGGCGAGTGAGGTGAGCAGGCGCGTGTCCCAATCGGAGAAGGTGCGCGGCGCAAGGGTGTACACGCCAAATGTGCCGCGTGCCACACCGCCATGCGGCGTGTGATCGCGCGTGATCAAGGGCACGATGAGCGCCGAGACCAATTGCATGCGTTGTACCAACTCCGGTCGCAGCACGCGCGGATCAGTGCCCAAATCGATTGAAGAGACGGGCTGACGGGTGCTGACAGCGATGCCGAGCAAACTGCCCGCCAATGGCACGGAGTAACGCGGCGGAATGGCCTCGGTCGCAGCCCGACGCATCAATGTATCCGGCGCGCTGCGTTCGATCTCCCAGATGGCGGCGTGATCGACGTTGAGCAGATCGCAGGCGCGCTCGATCAGCACGGCGAACAAATCATCGGGCGCGTGATCGATCAGGTGCGCGCTGACTTCTTCGATCGTGTCCAGCAATTTGGCTTCTTGAATCGCGATGACGGCTTGCGTCGCCAGCGCTTCCAGCACTTGCTGATGTTCGGTCGTGAAAGCATTGAGGCGCGGGCTCTCGACGTTGAGCACGCCTTCCAATCCGCCGCCCGAACCCAGCAACGGCACGGCCAATTCAGAGCGCATATCGCGGGCCGGATCAAGCGGGCGATAGATGTCCGCCCATGGCGGCTGATGCAGATCGCCGATGCGAGCCGGGCGGCGATGGCGGGCCACCCAGCCCATGATGCCGCTGGTCTCGTCGAGCGGCAACCCGCGTTCAGGCTCGTCGTTGTTGCCAGCGCCGATCGTGGCCCGCATCTTGAGTAGATTGTGGCGCTTGTCGATCAGGCGAAATGATCCGTGCTCGATGTGCAAGAGTTCGAGCGCGGTGGCAAGAATTTCGTGCAGGGTGTCTTCGAGCCGCAGGCGCGAACTGATGAGCTGTTCGGCGCGTTGGAGTTTCTCCAGCTGATCGACTTTGCGTTGCAGGGCGCGATTGATGCCCTCAAACTGGCGCGTGTTGTAAATCGCTACGGCGGCCGATTGAACGAACGTGTCGAGGACGAGCAGCTCGTCTTCGGTGAAGCGGCGCGCTGAACGGAGATCGATGTACAGCGCGCCGACCGGCTGACCAACGACGAGCAAGGGATAGCAGGCCGCACTGCGAATGCCCGCCTGATATTTGAGCGGGTGCAGCGGGATGCTGTTTTCTTCATAGGACAGCACGCGCGATCGGCGCAGCAACGATGTCGCGCCGACACCGTTGCTACGGGGCACATCGCCGGTGAGCGGCGCTTCGCCTTCGCCCGCCGACACGCGCGAATCGGGATCGAACTGGCCGGTGGCTGCGTCATAGGTGTAGATGACGGCCCGCACGCTGTCGTCTTCGGCCGCGTTGATCAATCGGACGGCGGTGGCCGCGATGAGTTGCAGCGCTTCCGTCAACGAGGTGCTGGCATCGATGCGGTTGATGTCCGCGCCTGCATCGCGCAGGATGAGGAGCGCGTCGGACACATACGTCCGATCGGTTGGTGGCGAGATAATATGCTGATTACTCATGGCAAAGGCGCGTCCTTCGACTGCGCTACGCTTCGCTCAGGATGCTTATCGCGAGTGAAAACGCCCTCGATCAACTGTCTGACGCCGACGAGTGATCGAGGGCGACCTGGCCCTGAGAAAGATATTTGGTTGGTGAGATCGGCTGCGAGTGTAGCACGCGCCTCAGTTGGTGTCAATGCTGAATAGGACTGACCTCACGCAAAGGGGCAAAGTGGCAAAGTAAATAAAGGGCTTGGCTGCTTTGCGGCGTGGCGTGAGGTCAACCGTCCTTGTGAAGATTGGCTAAACACACCGGAATGAATTATGTGCAGATTGCCGATTGACGCTACACGGTCGCTGTGATAAAGTTCACGCCACTCTGAAATAGTGTAGATGATTTCCAATGACACCTAATCGACTCAGCCTCCGTTCTAAGCGTGGCCCGTCCTCCCAACCGGGAAGGTCGGTTGTTCGCGCTTGAGTGAGACCTGAATCGAAGTCGCTCTAAATCGCAAACGCCCGCCCACCCGGCGGGCGTTTTATTTTGCCCAGGAGGCCCCATGTCCCAGTCGAAACCCAAGGTAAAGAAAGTCGTACTCGCTTATTCCGGTGGACTGGATACATCGGTGATTGTGCCGTGGCTGCGTGAAAACTACAACTGCGAAGTGATCTGCTTCTGCGCCGACGTAGGGCAGGGCGAGGAACTCTCAGGCCTGGAGGAGAAAGCGTTGGCCAGCGGCGCGAGCAAGTTGATCGTCAAAGACTTGCGCGACGAATTTGCCAGCGAATATCTGTTCCCGATGCTGCGCTCGGGCGCGGTGTATGAGCGCAAATATTTGCTGGGCACGTCGGTGGCCCGACCGCTCATCGCAAAGTATCAGGTCGTTATCGCGCACGAAGAAGGCGCCGATGCCTGCGCGCACGGCTGCACGGGCAAGGGCAACGATCAGGTGCGGTTTGAATCGACCTACATCGCGCTCGATCCGCGCTTGAAGGCGATCGTGCCGTGGCGCGAGTGGGACATCCGCTCACGGCAAGATGCGCTGGATTATGCGCGCTCGCACAATGTGCCCGTGACGGCGACCGAGAAATCGATCTACAGCCGCGACCGCAATCTGTGGCATATCTCGCATGAGGGCGGCCTGCTGGAGGATCCGTGGATCGAGCCGGAAGAGAGCATGTATGTGCTCAGCGTGTCGCCGGAAAATGCGCCCGATGAACCGGAATACGTGGAGGTTGAATTTGAAAACGGTTATCCGATTGCGGTGAATGGTGAAAAGTTGTCGCCGTACAAGATCGTCGAGACGCTGAATGTCATCGGCGGCAAGCATGGCGTCGGCCGCGTCGATCTGGTGGAGAACCGGCTGGTGGGCATGAAGTCGCACGGCGTGTACGAGACACCCGGCGGCACGATTCTGTTGGCCGCACATCGCGAACTGGAATCGATCACACTCGATCGCGACACGCTGCATTACAAGGATGTCATTGCTCAGCGTTACGCCGAACTCGTTTACAACGGCCAGTGGTTCACGCCGCTGCGCGAAGCACTGGATGCCTTTATCGACAAGACGCAGGTCAATGTGGCGGGTCAGGTGCGCTTGAAGTTGTACAAGGGCAACGTCATCATCGCCGGGCGCAAGAGTCCGTTCAGCCTGTATCGCGAGGACTTCGCGACCTTTGGCCAAGAGGACGTATACGATCAAAGCGACGCCGAAGGCTTCATCAAGTTGTTCAGCCTGCCGGTGAAGGTGCGCGCGATGATGGATGTGGCGGAGCAGGGCCAGAGCCGGTACGCAGAGCCGGATTATTCGGCGTTTAAGCGCGACTAATTATCCTGTCATTCTGAGGCGCGTAGCGCCGAAGAATCTGAGATTCCTCGGCCTGCGGCCTCGGAATGACACTTGGGAAAAACATGGCATTGTGGGGCGGACGTTTCACTGAGAATCTAAATGAACTGGCGGCCGAGTTGAACAACTCGCTGCCGTTCGATTGGCGTCTGGCGGACGTCGATGTACGCGGCTCGATCGCGTGGGCGCAGGCGATTGCGAACGCGGGCGTCATCACGGCCGATGAAGCCACGCAACTCGTCGGCGGCCTGCGCCAGATTCTCGATGAAGTTCACAACAATCAGCTTGACTTCAACACCAACGATGAAGACATTCACTCGTTGGTGGAACGGCGGCTGGGCGAGATCGTCGGCGCGGTGGCGGGCAAGCTGCACACCGGGCGCAGCCGGAACGATCAAGTGGCGACGGACTTTCGATTGTGGCTGATGGAGACGACCGATCAAGTTGATCAAGCCTTACATCAACTGCAATCGGTGTTGGTAGTTCGTGCAGAATCCGATTGGGGGATCAACCTTCCCGGTTACACGCACTTCCAGCGGGCACAGCCGATCGCGTTGAGTCACTGGTGGCTGTCGCACGTGTGGGCGCTGAAGCGCGATCGGGAACGGTTGTCTCAAACGCGCCGACGCACCGCCGTGTTGCCGCTGGGATCGGGCGCGCTGGCGGGCACGCCGTTTGCGATCGATCGTGAATGGCTGGCGCAAGAACTCGGTTTTAGCGAAGTCTCGATGAACAGTCTGGATGCCGTAGCCGATCGAGATTTCGCCGCCGAGTTTTTGTTTGTCGCGGCGCTGATCGGTGTGCATCTGTCGAAGTTGGCCGAAGCGCTGATCGTGTACTCGACGGCGGAGTATGGCTTTGTCGAATTGGCCGACGCGTTCTCAACGGGTTCGAGTTTGATGCCGCAGAAGAAAAATCCCGACACGCTGGAACTGGCGCGCGGCAAGGCGGGCACGCTGATCGGCCAGTTGACGGGACTGCTGGCGACGCTGAAGAGTTTGCCATCGGCGTACGACAAGGATTTACAGGAAGACAAACCCGCGGTGTTTGAAGCGGCGAATACGTTGCTGCGGATACTGCCGGTGACGGCAGGCGCGATTCGCACGTTGAGCGTGAAGGCCGATCGGATGCAGGCGGCGCTCGATCCGGCGATGTTGGCGACTGATCTGGCAGATTATGCCGTGGCACACGGCGTGCCGTTCCGCGAAGCCCACGCCATCGCCGGGAAGGCCGTGCGGCGTGCGATCGAGTTGGGGATCAAACTCGATCAATTGTCGCTGAGTGAGCTACAGGCGATCAACCCTGTGTTCGATCAAGATGTGGCGACCGTGTTCGACTTTCAAGCCGCGATCGATCGCCACAGTGTGATCGGAGGCACCGGCTCAACGGCCGTGCGCCATCAACTTGAGCAAGCAAAAATCTATCTGGCGCGCAACGCGCAGTAAACAAAGGAGATCATCATGAGTAGCAGTGTGAAGTGTCCCGAATGCGACGCCGACCTGAATTTGAAGGATGTGGTCGAGGGCGAGATTGTGGTCTGCCCGGATTGTGGCGTCGATCTGGAGGTGAAGTCGCTGGCGCCGTTGACGGTGGAACTCGCACCGATGGAAGAGGAAGATTGGGGAGAGTAGGTTAGTAGATTAGTAGATTAGTAAATTGGGAATTAGTAAATTAGTGACCGGGCAAGGCTTGCCCCATTGACTAATCTACCAATGTACTAATTTACCAACTTACCAATCCACTGGAGACGAACAATGAAAATAGGTGTATTACTTTCGCGGGTACGCGTTGAAGAGAAGTGGCTGTTCGAGGCGCTGGAGAAGCGCGGCGTTGAGTACGATCGGTTGGATGATCGCGAGATCACGTTTGACATCACGCAACGTGAGCACTGGCAGCAGTATGACGCTGTGCTAGAGCGCAGCATCTCGTTTGCGCGCGGCTTGTACGCGACGCAGATTCTGAATTCGTGGGGCGTGCCCACCGTCAATGATTCGCAAGTCGCGGCGATCTGCGGCGACAAGTTGACGACGACGCTGATGCTGGAAAAAGCCAACGTGCCACAGCCCTTGGTCAAGGTAGCCTTTACGACGGAAAGCGCACTCGCCGCGATCGAGGAGATGGGCTATCCGGTCGTGCTGAAGCCGGTGGTTGGATCGTGGGGCCGCCTGTTGTCGAAGATCAATGATCGGGAAGCAGCCGAAGCGATTCTCGAACACAAAGAGACGCTGGGTTCGTATCAGCACTCGATCTTCTACATTCAAGAGTTCATCACCAAACCGGGCCGCGACCTTCGCGCCTTCGTTGTCGGCGGCGAGACGGTGTGTGCGATCTACCGGTCTTCACCGCACTGGATCACGAACACGGCGCGCGGCGGGCAGGGCATGGTGTGTCCGGTGACGCCGGCGCTCAACGCGATTTGTATCGCAGCGGCGAAAGCGGTCGGCGGCGGTGTGCTGGCGATCGACGTGCTGGAAGATCCTCAGCGGGGTTATCTGGTCAACGAAGTTAATCACACGATGGAGTTTCACACGACTGTGCCGACGACGGGGGTGGACATCCCGGGCATGATCGTCGATTACACGCTTAAGGTGGCCCGAAAAAAAGTCGCTGAGGGGTACGTGATGCCGCTCTCGTTGCAGCATCCGGCTTTTGTGTTCAACGCGATGCTGGATCTGCAGGCGGTTGACGTCGATCCCGTGGAGGCGGCATGAAGGTTTCGATCGTCGGCGCGTCGGGCTACACCGGCGGCGAACTGTTACGCGTGTTGCTATTTCATCCGAACGTGGAGATCGGGCAAGTCACGTCGGAGAGCCACGCAGGCGAGTACATCTATCAACAGCATCCGAATCTGCGCAAGCGGACGCAGTTGCAATTCACGGCGCGCGATCAACTGCAAGCGTGCGACGTGTTGTTCCTGGCACTGCCGCACGGCGAAGCACAGAAGAACATCGAGAAGTATCTGAGCCTCGCGCCGAAGATTGTGGATTTATCGGCTGATTTTCGCTTGAAAGACGCGGCGTTGTATAAGCAATGGTACGGCCACGATCACACCGCACCGCAGCATATGGGTTCGTTTGTGTACGGCCTGCCGGAAGTGCAGCGCGAGGCGATGAAGACGGCGACGCGCATCAGTGGCGTGGGCTGCAATGCGACGGCGTCGATTCTGGCGCTGCTGCCGCTGGTGAAAGCCAACCTGATCGATCTCGACAAGCCGATCATCGTTGATGTCAAAACTGGCTCGTCCGAAGGCGGCGCGAGCGTGAATCCCGGCTCGCATCATCCCGAGAAAAGCCATTCGGTGCGCGCCTACGCGCCGACCGGGCATCGGCACACCGCCGAAGTCATTCAGGAACTTGGCCTCAACAATGTGCATCTCAGCATGACGGCGGTCGAGCTGGTGCGAGGCGTGTTGGCGGCGGCGCATGTGTTTGTGAAGCAAGGCGTGGCTGAGAAGGATTTGTGGAAGGCTTATCGAGCCGCGTACAACACCGAACCGTTCGTGCGCATCGTGAAAGACAAGACGGGTATTCATCGCGTGCCCGATCCCAAGATTCTGGGTGGATCGAACTTCGCCGACGTGGGCTTCGATCTTGATCCGCGAACGGGACGGGTGGTCTCGCTGGCCGCGATCGATAATCTGATGAAGGGCGCGGCGGGCAGCGCGGTGCAGGCGATGAACATCATGTGCGGGTTCGAGGAGACGGCGGGGCTGGAGTTTCCGGGGCTGCATCCGGTTTGATCCACGACGCCTCGCGCGCCGCCAGCGCGTAGCGCTGGGTACGGCGAGGACACGAAGAGCACGAATTTGAGTGGGATCTTCGTGCGGTAATGAATCTCTGCGGATGGGGATTCATGGGTGATACAGTGAATGGAGATTCCTCGGCCTTTGGCCTCGGAATGACACTCTGGGGAATGGCATGATCGTTGTAAAAATTGGTGGAACTAACGGTGTGAACATCGACGCGGTGATTGCGGATGTGGCCGCGCAGGTGAAGGCGGGACAGAAGCTGATCGTCGTGCATGGCGGCTCCGGCGAGACGAATGCGATCTCGGAGCAGCTGGGCCATCCGCCGCGATTTGTCACAGCGGTGTCGGGTTTCACCAGCCGATATACCGATCGCGCGACGTTGGAAATCTTCGCGATGGTGACGTCGGGTAAGATCAACACGATCCTGGTGGAGAAATTGCAGAAGGCGGGCGTGAATGCCTTCGGCCTGTCGGGCGTCGATGGGCGGTTGATGGTTGCTAGGCGCAAAGATTCGATCCGCATCATCGAGAACGGCAAGCAGCGCATCCTGCGTGATGATTTCACGGGCAAGATCGAGACGGTAAACAGTGGCCTGTTGAACCTGCTGCTCAATGCAGGCTATGTGCCCGTGGTCGCACCGCTGGCGATCTCACCGGAAGGGGATGCGCTGAACGTGGACGCCGATCGGGCGGCGGCAATGGTGGCGGGCGCGGTGCAGGCCGAGCAGTTGATCATTCTATCGAACGTACCCGGCTTGATGCGCAGTTTTCCCGATGAATCGACGGTGATCGCGCACATCGACAAAGCGCGCGTGGAGCAATCGTTGGACTTCGCAGAAGGCCGCATGAAGAAGAAAGTGCTGGGCGCGAGTGAAGCGCTGCAATTGGGCGTAGGCAAAGTGGTGTTTGCGGACGGCAGGATTGAGCAGCCGATTCAAAATGCTTTGAGTGGTAAAGGCACCGTCATATCCTAATTGCTGATTGTTGAGTGCTGATTGCTGATTAACGCAATCAGACACCAATAATTCAGAATCAGCAATCAGAAATCAGCAATCTACAATGACTATTCAACAACTCGAAGATCAAACAACTTCCGGTGTGTACAGTAAACGGCCGATCGCACTGGTACGGGGCGCGGGCGCGCACGTGTGGGACAGCGATGGCAACGAGTACATCGACTGCGTGGGCGGGCAAGGCTCGGTCAATGTCGGCCACGCCAATCCACAAGTGGCGGCGGCGATTGCCAAACAGGCGCAGACGTTGATCACGTGCCCGGAGATGTTCTACAACGATCGGCGCGCGGAGTTGGAGCAGAAGCTCACGTCGATCACGGGCATGCCGCGCGTGTTCCTGTCGAACTCGGGCACGGAGGCGGTTGAAGCGGCAATCAAATTTGCGCGATTGGCGACCAAACGCACGGGCGTCGTCGCAGCGATGCGAGGCTTCCACGGGCGCACGTATGGTGCGTTGTCCGCGACGTGGGAGAAGAAATATCGTGAGCCGTTCGAGCCGTTGGTGCCGGATTTCAGCCACATCTCGTACAACGATGCCGCTGCGTTGGATGAGGCGATCGATTTCAAGACAGCGGCCGTGTTGATCGAAGTAGTGCAGGGTGAGGGTGGCGTGCGGCCCGGTACGAGTGAGTTTCTGTGCAAGGCGCAGGAATTGTGTCGCGAGCGTGGCGCGCTGCTGATTCTCGACGAAGTGCAGACGGGCTTCGGGCGCACGGGCAAGATGTTCGCGTTTCAGCATTACGGGCTGCAACCCGACCTATTGTGTCTCGCGAAATCGATGGCGGGCGGCCTGCCGATGGGGGCGACGCTGATCGGTGCGCGCATCGGGGCGCTGCCACCTGCGGTGCACGGCTCGACGTTTGGCGGCAACCCGCTGGCGTGCGCGGCGTCGCTGGCGGCGATCGATTTCATTGAGACGCAGCACCTGGCCGATCGGGCGGCAGAGTTGGGCGCGTGGTTTGTCGATCAGTTGCGAGAGATCAAATCGCCGCTCATCCGCGAAGTGCGCGGCCTCGGCTTGATGGTCGGCATCGAGTTGAAGCAGAAGGTCACGCCCTATTTGCAGGAGTTGATGAAGCACAACGTGCTGGCGTTACCCGCTGGTTTGACGGTCATGCGCTTCCTGCCGCCGCTGGTAATTGAGAAGTGTGATCTTGAGAAAGTGGTTGAGGCTGTTGGTAAAGTGTTGAGCGCTGAAATCGCGTGATGCGTGAGTTTCCCAATCCAAGACTCAGTAGATCACCGCTTACCAGCAGAGGCGGCTCCCACGCCTGCGGGTCCGGCGGCGTGGGAGCCCGCT
>JAUQXD010001115.1 GCA_030834835.1 Thermoflexales bacterium
CTCGGCGGAATCGCGCGCGTATAATCACGGTAACGACCTCGACACGATCATGAAGAAGGCGGCGGCGCTGTTGGACGAAGTGCGCCGCAACTATCCTCACCTCGTGTTGCGCTTCAGCGGCGAGGATGCCTTCCGCACGCGCGAAGATGATTTGTTTCGCGTGTATGACGTGGTTGCCCCGTATGTCGATCGGTTTGGCACGCCCGATACCGTTGGCGTGGCGACACCGTCCTCTGTCGCGCGTCGCATCAGTGCCTTGCGCGAACGCTATCCGCAGGTGGATTTGGAAGGTCACTTTCATGATGATCGCGGCTTCGCGTTGATCAATTCACTTGAAGCGGTGAAGTCGGGGATGCGATACATCAACACGACGCTGCGCGACGGTCAGCAGACTTCGCTGTTGCACGACCACCACAAGTATTTCTTTACCCGATCGGACAAAGAAGAGATCCTGCGCGCGTTGATTATCTACGGCGTAAAGTTCGTCGAGTTGTTTGCGCCGCTGGTCAGCCCGCAGGAGCGCGAGGATTGGGCGGCGCTGCGCGACGTGCGCGATAGTCTGATCACGCAAAAGGGCTACACGTTCTTGCTGGCGCATGTGCGCTGTCATCCGCGTGATGTCGAAAGTGCGGTTGAAGCCGGGGCCGATGGCTTAAACTTCTATATCGGCACCTCGGCGGAATCGCGCGCTTACAATCACGGCAACGACCTCGACACGATCATGAAGAAGGCGGCGGCGTTGCTGGATGAAGTGCGCCGCAACTATCCCCATCTCGTGTTGCGCTTCAGCGGCGAGGATGCATTCCGCACACGCGAAGATGATCTGTTTCGCGTGTATGATGTGGTCGCGCCGTATGTCGACCGCTTTGGGACGCCCGATACAGTGGGGGTGGCGACGCCGCAAAGTGTGGCCCGGCGCATCAACGCGCTGCGCGAGCGTTATCCACGCATCGATCTGGAAGGCCACTTCCACGACGATCGCGGCTTCGCGCTGATCAATTCGCTGGAAGCGGTGAAGTCGGGAATGCGGTACATCAATACGACGCTGCTGGGCATCGCGGAACGATCGGGCATTACCAGCATGACGGCGCTGTTGTTCAACCTGTATATCGATCGCGAGTTCGATAAACTCGAAGGCTATCACCTGCGTGGCTCGTATCCGATCAATGTGACGGCGGCGGATAAATTGAAGATGCTCGTGCCGCCGAAAGAGCCGGTGAGTTTGACCAATCGCACGCACACGGCCGGTGTGCATCAGAATGCGGTATTGAATGATGCATCCACGTATGAAGCGCATCCGCTCGATCTGTTTGGTGTCAGCGAGACCGAAATTTTGCTGGGGCCGCTGTCGGGCTGGAATATCATCCACTACTTTTTGAAAGAGATTCGCTATTTCGAAATTGATGAGGCCACGGCCAGAGAAGTCGCAGCCGTGTTTAAGCAGCGCGTGTATCAACAGTCACCGGACATTTCGCCGGAGCAGGTGTTGATCGATATTGCGGAGAAAGAGTTTGGACTGGCGCGGCTGAATTTGCCGAAGGTCGCGCCATCGATCGTGCAACGGCTGGATTCGTCGGCGAATGGGCGTTCGTCGCAATTGAACGGGATTCAACTGAAGCGCGAGGTGGCTTAATGGGTTATACGTTTGCGGAAAAAGCGCTGGCGCGCGCAGCGGGCTTGTCACATACGATTGCGGGTCAAGTGATCGATGCGAAGCCGGATGTGGCCTTGTCGCACGATAACACTGCGGCCATCGCGCGAATCTTCAGGGCGATCGGACTCGATCGGGTGGTGATCCCCGAACGGATGTGCGTTACACTCGATCATGCCGTGCCTGCCCCCACGCCCAAACATGCGCAGAATCATGCGGAAGTGCGCGCGTTCGTGATCGAGCAGGGCATCAAGAATTTTTTCGAAGTCGGGCGCGGCATCTGTCATCAGGTGCTGAGCGAGGAAGCGCTGGTCTTGCCGGGACAGTTGGTGCTGGGCGCGGATAGCCACACGACGCACTTCGGGTGGCTGGGTGCGTTTGGCGCGGGGATCGGCCGAACAGAGATGGCGGCGATCTGGGCGACAGGCGAATTGTGGCTGCGTGTGCCTGAAAGCATGAAGGTGATCGTCACGGGCGAGTTGGGGCGCGGCGTGACCTCGAAGGATTTGTGCCTGCATTTGATCGGAATGCTCGGCGCAGACGGCGGCCTCTATCAATCGATCGAGTTTCGCGGCGAAGCGCTCGCCAAGATGTCGCTTGCCAGCCGCATGGTCATCCCCAACATGATGGCCGAGTTCGGCGCGAAGAATGCGTATTTGCCGCCGGATGAAGCGGTTTTTGAGTATCTGGCGGAAAGGCGGATGAGGGATCGGGGATCGGGGATCGGGGATCAGGGATCAGGGAATCAGGAATCAGAAATCAGAAATCAACAATCAGCAATTGAAGCGTTGGCGATCTATCCCGACGACGATGCCATCTACGCTTCGACGCACGCGATCGATGCGGCGTCGATTGAATTGAAGGTGGCGGTGCCGCACACCGTCGATAATGTGAAGCCGCTGCGCGAAGTGGCCGGCATGAAAGTTCATCAGGCGTTTTTGGGGACATGCACCAACGGTCGGCTGGAGGATCTGGCGGTAGCGGCTGAAATCGTGAAAGGTAAGCGCGTCGCCAGTGGCACACGCCTGCTCGTGATTCCGGCGTCGTCAGAGATTTACGCACAAGCGATTCAGGCCGGATATGTTCAAACGTTGCTGGAAGCGGGTGCGGTGTTTGGCACGCCGGGCTGCGGACCGTGCATGGGCAATCACATGGGCATCCTCGCGCCGGGCGAGGTCTGCGTCTCGACGGCGAATCGCAACTTCAAAGGGCGCATGGGCCAGCCGGATGCGGACATCTATCTGGCAAGTCCGGCCATCGTGGCGGCGAGCGCAATCAAGGGTGTGCTGGCTGATCCGAGAGAGATTGAGTGATTGTCTGACAAGATGACGCGCCGCAAAAGCGCGGCGGATGACAGGATGACCATGACGCAATCAACTCTCGTTGGTAAAGTTTGGAAGTATGGTGACGGCGTTAACACCGACGTGATCTTTCCCGGCAAGTACACATATACGTTGAAGGAGCCGAAGGAGATCGCCGCGCATGCGTTGGAAGATTTGGACGCGCGCTTTGCTACTGACGCTCAACCTGGCGATGTGATCGTGGCGGGGCGCAACTGGGGCAATGGTAGTTCGCGTGAGCAGGCGGTGACAGCGTTGAAATACAAGGGCATCGCGGCAGTCGTGGCGAAGTCGTTTGCGCGGATTTATTTTCGCAACGGCATCAATCAAGGCTTGCTGTTGCTCACGTGTCCTGAAGCGGTCGATGCCGCGCAGGCGGGCGACGCGATCACGATTGATGTGGAACGCAATGTCATTCGCTTAAATGATCGCGAGTTTCCGTTTCCGCCGTTATCCTGGACGGCACTGGGCATCATCAATGATGGCGGGTTGGTCCAGCACATTCGCAAGAAACTCGGTTTGACCAATACGGAAGCCGTACCGTTGGGTGGAGAATAACAAGTAATGAATAACGAGTAAAGCGTGATCCGCACCTTACTCGTTACTCATTTTACTCGTTCGGATTCAGGGAGCTATCTGGTTGACCAAAATCTGTCTCATCAACGGCGACGGCGTCGGTAAAGAAGTCATTCCCGCGGCGGCGGAAGTGCTGGCAGCGTTGGGCCTGGGCCTTGAATTTGTCGAGGCATACGCCGGTTTTGGGCATTTCACGCACAGCGGCGATGCAATTCCTGACGCAACTTTAGCCGACGTGGCTGCGTGCGGCGTAGCGTTGTTTGGCGCAACGTCATCACCATCAACCAAAGTTGCGGGTTATCGCAGCCCGATTCTGGCGCTGCGAAAGGCCTTCGATCTGTACGCTAATCTGCGGCCGGTTCAATCGCTGCCCGGATCGTTTTCGCGTCAAGATCTCAATCTATTGATTGTGCGTGAAAACACTGAGGGGCTGTATGCAGGCCGCGAGCGACTCGATGGCGATACGGCCATTGCCGAACGTGTCATCACGCGGCGCGGCTCAACGCGGATCGTTCGAGTTGCGTTTGAGCAGGCGAGGAAACGGGTTCGGGGATCAGGGTTCAGGGATCGGGGGGCGGTTGTCACCGTCGTTCATAAAGCCAATGTGCTGAAGGTGACGGATGGTCTGTTTCGCGAGTGTGCGCTTGCTGTGGCGAAAGACTATCCCGACGTTGCCATGAAAGAGATGCTGGTCGACGCGATGGCGATGCGGTTGGTGCGTGACCCTGAAAACTTCGATGTGATTGTGACGACGAATTTGTTTGGCGACATATTGTCTGATGAAGCGAGCGCCCTCATCGGTGGATTGGGTGTCGCGCCCTCGGCGAATGTTGGTGAAAAGGCGGCGGTGTTTGAGCCGGTGCACGGCTCCGCGCCGGATATTGCGGGGCAGGGCGTGGCGAATCCGATCGGCGCGATTCTGTCCGCCGCGATGCTGCTCGATCACATCGGGCAGGGTGAGGCGGCGCAGCGCATGCGGCGGGCCGTGAACGCGACGATTGAGCAGGGTGTGCTCCCGCGCGATCTGGGCGGCATGGCGACGACGCGCGAGGTGACCAGAGGCGTCGTCGGTAACTTGTGACTTTGAAAAGCGATCCACGAATTCGCACCAATCTGCTCGAATCTTCTTGATTCGTGGATCACTCTTTTGGATCGATATGAACGAGATTGAATTGTTGGAAGGCTTGCTCCAAAGATACAGTCCCACGCATCAGGAAGCGGAGGCGGTGAATTACCTCGTGGCGCAGATGAGCGCGGCGGGCTTCGCCGCGCGCGTCGATGAGGCGGGCAATGCCGTCGGCGTGATTGGCGACGGGCCGCGCGAGGTGATGCTGCTCGGCCACATCGATACGGTGCCGGGTTTTATCGAGGTGCGGCGCGAAGATGATTGCCTGTATGGGCGCGGCGCGGTCGATGCGAAGGGGCCGC
Source organism: Thermoflexales bacterium (assembly GCA_030834835.1). GTDB lineage: Bacteria > Chloroflexota > Anaerolineae > Fen-1058 > Fen-1058 > JAGOBP01. The sequence continues at coordinate 4,996 of JAUQXD010001115.1, forward strand.
TGGCGTGCTTTGCGGCGGCGAGCGCGTTAGCCGGAGCGCGAGCGGGTTATCGCTTTTTCGTGATCGGTGCAGTAGGCGAAGAAGGCGATTCGCGCGGGGCGCAGTGGGTGCGCGATCATTATCGACCAGATTACTTGATCATCGGCGAGCCAAGCGGCTGGGAACGCGTGACGCTGGGCTACAAGGGCAGTGCGTGGTACGAGTACGAAGTGAAGCGCACGCTGGCGCATACCTCGGCCAACGTCGAGAGCGCGTGTCAGGCGGCGGTGAGTTTTTGGAATCGCGTGACGGGCCACACCGCACAGTTCAACATCGATCGGCCCAGGATGTTCGAGCAACTCATTCCATCGCTGCGTGAGATGCACTCAGGCTCGGATGGTTTTGTGGAGACGGCGCAGTTGAAGTTCAACTTGCGCGTGCCGCCGGGGATCAAGCGCGAGGGGCTGGAAGAATCAATCGGGTTGTTGAAAACCGACGCGCAGCTGAACTTGATCGAATTCACCGCCGCTTATCGGGCCGAGAAGAATACGCCGTTGGTGCGCGCGTTCTTATCAGCTATTCGCCAGCACGCCGGATCACCTGGCTTTACTGTGAAATCAGGCACGTCCGATATGAATATCACCGCGCCGATGTGGCAGTGCCCCACGCTGGCTTACGGCCCCGGCGACTCCGATCTGGATCATACCCCGAACGAACATATCCTCGTCAGTGAATATCAGCGCGGCGTGCAGGTGCTGGCACACGTGCTGCGAACCCTGCAATAGCCCGATCGATCCATCAAGGCTGCGCGAGAATTATTTGCCGGGCCTCAATCACTTCGCGTTTTCATGAGGTCTAAGGCGGTTCCCGGGTAGGCGTATCCGTCGGCGGAATAGGTGTCGGCTTGTCGGTGGGCGTGGGCGTGGGCTGTGGCGGAACCGGTGTTGGCGTCGGCGCCCGCGTCGGAGTACGAGTCGGATCTTTCGGCTTTGGCGGAGTGGATGTGGCGCTAGCGGTGGGCGTGACGGGCGTTCGCGTGGCGGTGGGAATAACACGCCGGGTGGCAGTCGGTGTCGGTGTAAACGTAGGTGTCCGAGTCGGCGTCCGCGTGGGTGTGGGCAGAGGCGTGTCAGTCACAGTCGGTGTGGGCGTGGCTGTGGCCGTTGCAGTCGGCGTGATCACGACCTGGGCAAACACCGTCGGCGTGAGCGTGGGCGACGGTTCTGTCGCCGCCGACACTGTCGCCGACGGCGTGACCGTCTGAGTGGCCGGGACTCCGCCGCTCGCCAGACCGATGATCCCGCCCGTAATAACCACGACGACCAGCATCGTCAACGCCACCCCCCGCGCACTCATGCGCCGCTCTACGGCGACCCAGACGGGCAGCCTGGTTGTGGGCGTGTCGCTGGTTTTGCGATTCCGCGCCAGACGCACGGCAGCGCGCATATCGATCGCGCTGGCAAATCGACGCGAACGCGGCAATTCCATCGCGCGCAAGATTAAGCGTTCTGTCGCGATCGAGACCCGGGGACTGAGCGCGCGCGGCCGTTGGAAACTATCCGGATCGGACATTTGTTGAGTCGCGGTGGGCGGCGCCTGCCCGGTGAGCAAATGATAAAGCGTCGCACCGAGCGCGTAGATATCCGAACGCGGATCGGTATGTCCCAGGCGCGCATCGTATTGTTCGGGCGGGGCGTATTCGGGCGTTCCCAGGCCGTGGGTAATGGTCGCCGTTTTCGGATTGTCCGGTGTGTAGAGTTTGACCAGGCCGAAATCAACCAGGAAAATCTGCCCGTTCGGCGTCAGTCGGATGTTAGAGGGTTTGATGTCGCGGTGAATGACGCCGCGGTGATGGATGTACTCCAGGGCCGACAGGAGTTGATCGGCCCATTCGAGTACCTGGGCCTCAGTCAGGGGCGCTTCGCTCTCCTCCACGATCTCGCTTAAGGAGCGGCCTGCCACGTAATCCATCACCAGATACTCCAGGCCATCCTCCGTGAAGTGATCGGTGACGCGCGGCAGGTTAGGGTGATCGAGTGAGGCCAGAATGCGCGCTTCACGCTGGAATTGGTCGCGAATCTGTTCGATCGCGCGCTCGCCGATGATGGGATTGATCAGCAATTGCTTGATCGCGACTTCGCGATCAAGCGAGATGTCGTAGGCATGGTAAACCGAGCCCATGCCGCCCCGGGCCAGCAGTTCAATGACCCGATAGCGATGGACCA
>JAUQXD010001116.1 GCA_030834835.1 Thermoflexales bacterium
ACGCGCCATCGTTCCCCTGGTCTTGAACACCGGACCATTTTCGTGCAGGCGAATCGGCCGCACTTTGCGGGAGAGAAACAAGGTTCGGTTGGCGCAGCACTGATTGCATATCATGGCGATACAGTTCGTAACCGTGATATAAAATCCTATCCTGCAGCGCGCCGGACTGTTCCAGCAAGAACGGCCAATAGCCGCGCGGATCTTGCGTCGAGACTTTCCAATGTGGCAGCCATACACGTTTTACATCGCCGATGGCAGTGTTCAATTGCTTGAATGCGTCTGATTCGGTTGTCGCCGTGATCATCTTGGTCTGCGCCGGGCCGTGATCGTAGTAAGCTAACGTGTAATCGTTCGCCTCGACGAGTATCACATCGTCGGCCGTCGCGTTCGCCTTGAGATACGCCGCCACGACGCGCGCGTCATCCTTGGCAGCCACCGATGACAAGGCAATCCCCCAACCGGCATTCAGTATGCCAATCACCAGGAGCGCAGTGATTCCGCCGATTGTCAGACCGGCAACCGCCGACAACCGCTGGCGCTTCACCTTCAAACGCTTCAGGTCGTCAGACAAACCGCCTAATGCACCGCCGGCAAGAACATACCACGGGATAATATACGGCAACAGATAGCGCGGATGAAACGAGGTTAACGCATTAGTCACGGCATATGCCAGGCACAGTGACACCATTCCGAAAGCAATCAACCGGCCTGCGTACACGGGACTCTTACGTCCAGCTCCGATTGTAGCCATCACCAAGAGCAGCAGCGCCAGAAGCAGCCACGAAGTACCTTCGCCATGCAGATCACGGACGCCGCTCAGCCATAGCAGACCCATCTGCCATAGAAACGAAAGTAGATCAGGTGGAGACTCTTGAGCGTTGATCAGACTGCCCGGCGTGGCAAAAACCCACAGCGTCCACATGATGAGGGGCAGCGCGACCATCAACTGCCCGATCAGCCAACGGACATACACCGCGATGGACGCTCGATTCCAAAAGAAGTAACCCAGCACGAGGAGGTTCAGTGCGGCCACCAGCGGCACGGCAAAATAGTGCGTCAACAACAACAACGCTTCGACTATCAACAGCGCCGTTTGCGCGCGTCGATCGGCGAAGCCGCGATCCCCACTTCGCACGGCAAAATACAGCAGCGCCGCGGTCAGCGCGAAAAACAGCGCATACATCCGCGCCTCTTGCGAATAAGCCACCAGTGCGGGTGAAACAGCCGCGATGCCCAACGTCCACAGGCCGGCGCGCAACCCGAACAAGCGCCGCGCCAACGCGAACAAAAACGCAGCACCGATCACGCCACACGCCAACGGGACGAAGCGCAGACTAAATTCGCTCCACCCGGCAAGGCCGCCCCACACCGTGGTCAACACAAAGTAAAGAGGCGGATTGCGATCGCCGGTCTGCAGCATATGCCACAGATTATCCCAACCGTGGCTCGTCGTCTGCCACGTAAATGCCTCGTCCCACCACACGCTTTGCGCTGACAGGCTAAAGACGCGAACAGCAAAAGCGAGCAACAACAGGGCAATGATCACTGCGTGGTGCGTCCCACGGGGAGGCTTCGCACTGTTGCGGAGTGCGTGTGTGAGATTCGCTGATTCGCTGGTTCGCTGATTCATTTGGCCCGAACGTGCTCAAACACTTCCAGCGTTTTGGCCGCGATGCGATCCCAGGCATACAGTTTGGCCGCCTGGCGCACTTCTCTGGACAGGCGTGTCCGCAACGCCGGATCGATCAACACGCGCTCGATGGCCTGCGCCAGCGCGGGCGGATCATTGGGCGGCACGTACAACACCGATTGATCGGGCGTCAACCCCTCGATCGGATAACGCGGCTCCGTCGTGACAATGGCGCGGCCATGCGCGATGGCCGCCATCAAACTGCCGCGCCGCACCGATGCGCCATCGACATACGGCAGCGCCACCACATCGCAGGCCGACAACGCGCGCGACGCGCCTACCGCATCCAGATAACCCGTGGCGCTGACGTGCGCTTTCAGATCGAGCACATCGATCAACGCCTCAACTTGCGCGGCATACGCGGCGTTGGTCGGATCGCTCGCGCCGGTCCGGCCGCCGACGAGAATCAGGCGCACCGGCAAGTGCCGATCGAGCAGCAGGCGCACGGCCTGCATCAACGTCTCGCCGCCTTTGCTCAAGTTCAGAAACCCGAAGTAACCGACCGTGAACTCATCACCCTGCACGCGCCAGCGATCGCGCTCTTCGGTCACATCGAACACGCCCGCCTGGCCGGGCTGGATATTGCTCCCAATCGGTATCAAATGGAGATCGGAGGTTGGAAATTGGAGGCTGGACAAACGGGCACGATCTTCTTCATTCGTCACGATGGTCGCATCGCTGCGCCGCCCCAGGTATTCCACCACTTTCCAGCGCAGCGGGCCGGCCTTGGGAAACAGATACGGCATCAACAGATCGTGGTACGTCGTAACGATCGGCACTTTGATGAAGCGGCGCACAGTGCGGCTGGGCAGGAAGTTCACACCGACCTGCATGCCATACGCTACCGGTTCATACTGGACATTCAGCACGTCCAGTTGTTGCTGCCGCGCAACCGCCGCGATCGATCGCCAACAACTCAGGCCCCACGACTTGACAACGCGATGAACGCGCACACCGTCAACCTGGCCGGCGTCTTCGCTCAGCCCCGTAATCACCTGCACGTCGTGATCTTGTTTCGCCAGCGCCCGCGCCAACTCGCGCGTGAAGTCACCCACGCCGCCCTGCATCGGCGGATACTCGCCTGTGATCAAACCAATTTTCATGATAACCTCGATCGCAACACTTGCCGGTACACGCCGATGCGCTGACGGCGCAACTCGCGCCGGCGGCCCAGCGCCCACTTGATCGCCTCAAGGCCGATCTGCCCCACGTATTGACTCAACAGCCACCCGCGCAGCACGGCCGCCGTCATCCGACCGTGCCACTTGCGAAAGTAGCGCACTTTGCTGGTGTTAAAACGGATGTGCCGCGCCGCCACCGCTTGCTCGCTGCTTTTGCCTTCGTAGTGTACCACCTGCGCCTCAGGCACGTACACGATGCGCCAACCCGCCTCTTTGATGCGGCGGCACAGGTCGAGTTCTTCTGAGTACATGAAGAAGTTAACTTCGTCATACACCCCAACCCGATCGAACACCTGGCGCCGAAAGAGCGTACACGCGCCATTCAACCAATCGACGTCCTGAAGGGCGTTAGCCGGCACATCTTCCATGTAGTAGCGGCGCAACACACCGCGCGGCGCAAACCCCTGCCACCATGTGCTCTCAAAGAAACCCGTCAGCACCGTAGGAAAACGCCGCCGCGAAGGCTGGATCGATCGATCGGGATTGAGCAGCATCGGCCCCACTGCGCCAACATCGAAGTGTGCCTCCACGTAATCCACCAACCGATCGAGCGCGTCACCCACGATCTCGGTATCGGGGTTCAGCACCAGCACATAGCGGCCCTGCGCCGCCGTGAGGCCCTGATTATTGCCGCCCGTGAAGCCGCGATTCGTTTCGTTCGCGATCACCGTGACGTGCGGATATTTGCCGCGCACCATCGCCACGCTGGCATCGGTGGACGCATTATCGACGACGATCACCTCGAGCGTGTAGCGGCTCGATCGGATGGACGCCAGACATCGATCGAGCAAATCGCGCACGTTCCAATTGAGAATCACCACCGACAGATCAATCATGGTCTGTGAACAACACGACGGCCTCTCGGCCGCCGCATCGTTGTCCGTTTCTGTCCGCTTTCCGTTTTCGAGTCCGTTGATCAATAACTGCGCGCCACCACATAATCGGCCAGTTGCAGCATGGCCGCCCGCGCATCGTTATCGGGCAGCACGCGCAGCGCCGCCTGACTACGTATCACAAAGTCGCGGGCCTCGGCCAACGCCTGATCGACCGCGCCCGAGGCGCGCACAGCCTCGACAATGGGCAGCACAGTCTCATCGGTCCGGCGGCCGTTGCGCAGCAACACCTCCACCCGCCGATCGTCGGGATGCACCGCGAGATAATCGATGACGGGCAGCGTCACGATGCCTTGCCGTAAGTCATTCGCGACCGGCTTGCCTACCTGTGACGCGTCGCCGATGAAATCCAGCACGTCATCCATGATCTGAAACGCGATGCCCAGATCATGCCCAAACGTCTTCAACGCCGCGATCTGGTCTTCAGACGCGCCAATCAACACACCCGCCGCTTCTGTCGCCAGTTCAAACATCGAGGCGGTCTTGGCGTAAATGCGCTTGAAGTAATCCTCGCGCGTCTGCCGATATTGCACGTCGCTGAACTGCTGGCGCAATTCGCCGGTGACAATCGTCATCAGTGTGCGGGCAAAAATCCGCATCACGCGCACATTGTCGGTCTGCGCCGCTAGATCGGCGGCCAGCGCAAAGACGTAGTCGCCCGTCAGAATCGTCGCGCCCGGCGACCAGCGTGCATTCAGCGTGGGGCTGCCGCGCCGTAGCAGCGAGCCATCGACGACATCATCATGCACCAGCGTCGCCGTATGCAGCATCTCGACGGCCGCGGCCAGCGAAATGATCGGCTGCGTGTCAGACGGATAGAGCCGCCCCGTCAACAATGACAGGGCCGGCCGCATCCGCTTGCCGCCACTGCCCAGCAAATGCCCCAACGCCTCAGACACCAGATCGAACTCGACGGCGTCGATCAGCGGCGTTTCACGCAGCCGCGCTTCCACACGCTGCAAATCATCCTTTATCGGATCCAACATCGACAACGTGCTCAACCTTCACCAACCCAACAATTGATTTGCGTTCAGCGTCGTTTGCTGCGCGACGACTTCGACAGTCAGCTCTTGCACCTGCGCGATTGTTTCCGCTACATGCCGCACATACGCCGGTTCGTTGCGCTGCCCGCGATGCGGCACAGGCGTCAGAAACGGCGCGTCGGTTTCGATCAACAATCGATCGAGCGGCGCTTGCCGGATGATGTCCCGTTCCCGATCGGATTTCTTAAACGTGATCGGCCCCGTCACCCCGCAGCAAAAGCCGATAGCGAAGGCGCGCTGCATGATGGTGAGATCGTCGAAGTAAGAGTGCAGTGTGCCTGTAACGAGTGACGAGTGACGAGTGAAGTTCTCCAACATCCCGATTGTATCGGCGGCGGCCTCACGGCTGTGAACGATCACGGGCTTGCGCAGTTCTGCAGCCAATTCCAACTGCGCCTGAAACGCTCGCGCTTGAACGCCGTGATCGACCTTGTGCCAGTAGTAGTCCAGTCCGATTTCGCCGATGGCAATCACTTTAGGTTGCTGCGCCAGCGATCGGACTTCCTGCAACATCGCCGCGTCGAAGTCGGCGCAGTCGTTCGGATGAACGCCCACCGCCGCATACACTTCGGCGTACTGCTCAGCCAACTCGATCGCGCGGCGGCTGCTTAACACATCCACGCCGATGGTCAACATCCGCGCCACACCGCCGTCGATGGCGCGTCGGATCACTTCATCTCGATCTGCGTCGAAAGCGTTCCAATCAAGATGGCAATGGGTATCAACCAACATAGCAGTTCACGCAACACGCACTACGCAGCACGTGGTTCGTGTTGCGCGTTGCGTGACCATCAGTTGAGTCCGGCAATCTTCAAACCATCTTGTAGAATCGCCTGCACTTTATCACCGTGCGTCGTCTCGGTGTACACCCGCACGATTGGCTCCGTGCCCGATAGCCGAATCAACACCCAGCCAGCATCGCCCAGCACGAATTTGAAGCCGTCCGTCGTGTCGAGCGCGGTAACGTTCAACCCGCCGATCATCTGCGGCTTCGCATTCAGCACTTTCTCCTTCACTGCATCGCGCTCGGCCGGAGTGCAGCGTGTATCGATGCGATCATAGTAGTGCGCGCCGACTTTGTCGAACAGCATCTGCAGCAGTTGGCTGGGCTTCTTGCCTGTCTTCACCATGAAGTCCAGCATCAGCAAATTGCCCAGAATGCCGTCGCGCTCCGGCACGTTGCCGCGAAACGCGAAGCCGCCCGACTCTTCGCCGCCCAGCATCGCGTTCGTCTCGATCATCTTGGGCGCGACATACTTAAAACCCACGCCGGTCGAATACACCGGGATGTCATACAGCTTGCCGAGTTTTTCCAGCATCGCGGTCGTGCTCAGCGTCTTGACGATCGCCCCGCGCTCGCCGCGAATTTCCAGCATGTACAGTGCCAGCAGCGCATACACTTCCAGTTGATTGACGAAGCGGCCATTCTCGTCGCCGATGCCCATGCGGTCGGCATCACCATCGGTGATCAGGCACACATCCGCCCCAATCTCGACGGTCTTCTCCAGCCCCTTATCGATGTTCGGGCGGATCGGCTCAGGGCGCGACATTTCCGGGAAGATCGGATTGCGCGCGTTGTGAATCTCAACGATTTCCGTTTTGCCGCCACCGATCAATCGAGGAAACCACCCGGCCCCGTTGCCCCACATCGGTTCTACCACGATCTTCAAGCCGGCGTCCTTGATCGGCTGCAAATCGATCAGGTCCTTGAGATGTTCGATGTAGGGAAGCGAGGCATCAAAGACTGTGACTAAGCCCTGCGCTTTGGCTTCTTTCAAAGGCATCGACTTCACGCTGTCACTATCCGGGATCAGCGCTTCGATCTGCTTCAAGCCTTCGGGGTCGATCGCGCCGCCGTTGGGATCGCGCACCTTGAAGCCGTTGTCCGTTGGCGGATTGTGCGATGCGGTGATATTGATCGCGCCGCCCGAGTGATGATGCACCGCCGCATACGAAATGACCGGCGTCGGCGTCGGGCCGTCTGTCAGCCAGACGTGAATGCCGTTAGCCGCCAGCACTTCGGCGCAGGCCGCCGCAAAATTCTCGGAGTGAAAGCGCTTGTCGTAACCAATGACCGCACCCTTCGTCGCCAGCCCCCTGTCGATGAGATACGAGGCAAACCCTTGCGCGCAGCGGCGCACACTGGCAAAGGTGTAATCGTCGGCGATTTGACCGCGCCAGCCATCTGTTCCGAATTTGATTACGGGTTCATTCATGATCGTCAGGCTCCGTTGGCCGTAAGGCTTTGCAGGTCGGCATCGACCATCATCTGCACCAGACCTTTGAATGACACGGTCGGCTCCCAGCCCAACGCGCGGCCTGCTTTCGCCGGATCGCCAATTAAATGATCGACTTCAGCCGGGCGCATAAAGGCGGGGTCCTGCACTACGTACTTCTGCCAGTCCAATTGAACGTGGTCGAACGCGACTTCACAAAACTCGCGCACCGAGTGCGTTTCGCCGGTAGACACAACGTAGTCGTCAGGATGGTCCTGTTGCAGCATCAGCCACATCGCGCGCACGTAATCACCCGCGAAGCCCCAGTCGCGCTTGGCATCGAGGTTACCCAGGTGCAAATCTTTCGCGTGACCCAATTTGATCTTGGCCACCGCGTGCGAAATCTTGCGCGTGACAAATTCCAGGCCGCGGCGCGGCGATTCGTGATTGAATAGAATGCCCGAGCACGCGAAGAGGTTGTAACTCTCCCGATAGTTCACCGTGATCCAGTGGCCGTACACTTTCGCCACGCCATACGGGCTGCGCGGATACAGCGGCGTCTTCTCGGTCTGCGGAATTTCTTGCACCTTGCCGAACATCTCGCTGCTGGAGGCCTGATAGAACCGGATTGATGGATCGATCGTGCGAATCGCCTCGAGGATGCGCGTCACACCGAGCGCCGTAAACTCGCCCGTCAACACCGGCTGCTTCCACGACGTCGGCACAAACGATTGAGCGGCGAGGTTATAGACTTCCTGCGGTCGGTATTCGCTGAGAATGCTAATCAACGAACTTTGATCCAGCAGGTCGCCTTGCACCAGCTCAACATCTTCTTGAATGTGCTTGATGCGATCGAAATTCACCGTGCTCGATCGGCGCACCATGCCGATCACGTCGTAGTTGTTCTTCAGCAGAAATTCGGCCAGATAGGAACCATCCTGGCCGGTAATGCCTGTTATCAAAGCGCGTTTCTTAGTCAAAGTAATATATCCTTAGAAAGATTGTCGACAACTGGCTAACTTGTTGCCGTCGGGGCGATGCGCTGCCGCCAGTCAGACAGAATATCAAGGCAGGTCTGCTCGAAAGAAATGCGGGGCTCCCAGCCGGTCTGGCGCTTGAATCTGGCGGGATCGCACACCGAGATCGGCACGTCGCTCGGCCGGAGTTTGGCGGGATCGGTTTCTTCGGCAATGTCGATCGGGCTGGCCGCCAGCATGATGTCCAGCATCTCGCGCACCGATCGCGCCTGGCCCGAACCGATGTTGTAAGTCTCGCCCGGCTCGCCCCGCAGCGCGCACGCGATGTACGCCCGGCACATATCGCGCACATCGGTGAAATCGCGCTTCGCGGCCATGTTGCCCAGCTTCAGCACGGGCGGCTTCAAGCCGCGCTCGATCTCGACGATCTGCCGGGCAAACGACGGCGCCACAAACCGATCGTTCTGGCGTGGCCCGATGTGATTGAAGGGCCGCACGCGGATCACCGGCAGTTTGCGATCGAGCCAATACTGTAAGCCCATAAAATCTTGCGCGACTTTGCTGACGCCATACGGACTGTTGGGCCGCAGCGGCGTGTCCTCGTCGATGGGCAAATCGGCTTCGCGCACCAGACCATACACTTCATTCGAGGCCACCGCGATAATGCGCGGCGTCAACTTTGTGGCGCTGATCGCCTCCAGCACGTTCAACTGAGATCGGATATTGGTCTCATAGGTGCCCCACGGATCGGCCCACGACTGCGGCACATACGCTTGACCGGCGAGGTGAAACACGACATCGGGGCGCACCTGATCGATCACCTCGCGCACAGCCGTCGGGTTGCGCAAATCCGTCGGAATGGCGTTGACATTCGCGACTACAAAGGCACGATCGGTTTCGTCCAGAATCGTGCCCCACACTTGCCAGTCGGTCTCCGCCTGAATCGCCTCAGCCAGATGCCCGCCGACGAAGCCCGCCACACCCGTAATCAATGCCCGCAAAATGGTGTCCTCGTGATAGATTTCGCAGGTATTATACCGGATTTAGGATGAGGCCGCAAAGCAATGATCAATTAACAATGAACAATGACAAATGAACAAAAGTCCGATCGGGTTATTCATCGCCCGATCGGACTTCAACCGCCAATCACCGATTACCAATCACCAGTTACCAATCACCTACGTCCCTTCTTGCCACGAGGCCAGGTAGTGCGCCTGCTCGGCGGTCAGCGTGTCGATGCCCATGCCCATCGCGGCCAACTTCAAGCGCGCCACTTCCTGATCGATCTCGATTGGCACGCCGTAAACGTCCGGCTTCAGCGATGCTGCATTCGCGGCCACATACGCCGCCGACAGCGCCTGATTCGCGAAGGACATATCCATCACCGAGGCGGGATGGCCTTCGGCCGCGG
>JAUQXD010001117.1 GCA_030834835.1 Thermoflexales bacterium
TCTGGCAAGATGTGCTGGCGCCGCAGGCCACCGATCTGGACGCCATCCTCGAGCGGCACATCGGCCCGTTGGCGAACCGGCTGCGGTTGACGCTCAAAGCTTAATCTCGAACGAGGTATCATGACTAACCCTGTTGTGCACGGCTGGCGCTTTTGCGATGAGCGCGGCACGTTTGAATTGATCGATCCGCAGGCCAGCAGTTATCTATATTTCCCGCTGATAAATGATCGCGGTCTCGTGTCGGTGATCACACCCACACTGCACGGCGATCTCAAGCTCGATCAGAACACGTTCTTAACGCCGCCCGTCTCGGTCGAAGACTTGCATACCTCGCGCGCGGCCCGTAATTTCTGGGTCAAAGTTGATGGCCAAGACGCGTGGTCAGTCACGGGCAACTCCGCGCCGCAGATTGCGCAGCGTTTCTCAGCCAGTGTCACCCCGAGCGAAATGAGGGGTCTCGCCCCACAGGCTGAGATTCCTCCCTCTGCTCGGAACGACACACTGGAGGAGGTGCGTGTGCGCGCCGGTTTCTTGTGGCACACCCTCACTCGCGCCAACGCGAAGTTGAATTTACGTGCTGATGTAACCAACTTCGTGCCGTCCGACGCCGATCACGTCGAGTTGATGCGCGTCACGCTGACGAACGTCGGCGCTGACGATCTGACTTTGACGCCGACGGCGGCCATTCCGATCTATGGTCGCTCCGCCGATAACCTGCGCGATCATCGCCATGTGACCTCATTGCTGCATCGCACGCGTACGTCGAAGTACGGTGTGTCGGTGAAGCCGACCTTGTCGTTCGACGAGCGCGGCCATCAGCCGAACACCATCACTTATGCGGTGCTCGGCGCGGATGAGAACGGCGCGGCCCCGATCGAATTCTTCCCGCTCGTCGAAGTCTTCATCGGCGAAGGCGGCACGCTCGACTGGCCGGAAGCAATCGTGCGCGATTTGCCCGGAATCAGGGCGGATTGTGCGATCGACGGCTATGAATCGATCGGCGGATTGCGCTTCGCGCCGATCACGCTCGCCCCCGATCAAAGCCGCTCGTTTATCGTGATCATGGCAATCCTCGATCGGGCCGTTTCTCTCGCTGATTTGATCGAACGCTACGGGAGCGCCGTCAAGTTCGATCACTGGTTGAATCACACGGAACAGTATTGGTTGAAGAAACTCGACACGTTGCACGTCACCACTGGCGATCAGTGCTTCGATCAGTGGTTGAAGTGGGTGACGCTGCAACCGACGCTGCGGCGGCTGGCGGGCAACTCGTGGCTGCCCTATCACGATTACGGGCGCGGCGGGCGCGGCTGGCGCGATCTGTGGCAGGACATTCTGGCGTTGTTGATCACCGAAACCGGTAACGTCAGTGAATTGCTCTTCAGCAACTTCGCGGGCGTGCGCGTCGACGGCAGCAATGCCACCATCATCGGCAGCGCGCCGGGCGAATTCAAAGCCGATCGCAACAACATCCCGCGCGTGTGGATGGATCACGGCGCGTGGCCGTTGCTGACGACGAAACTGTACATCGATCAAACGGGCGATCTGAATTTCCTATTGCGCGATCAAGTGTACTTCAAAGATCGCTTGATCTATCGCACGCAGCAGCGCGACGATCAATGGCAGGCCGATCAAGGCACACTACAACGCACGGCTGAGGGCGAGGTCCATCGCGGCACGGTGCTGGAGCATCTGCTGATTCAACACCTGACGCCGTTCTTCAACGTCGGCGAACACAACATCATCCGGTTGGAGGGCGCGGACTGGAACGACGGGCTGGACATGGCGCGCACGCGCGGCGAGAGCGTGGCCTTCACGGCATTGTACGCCGGTAACTTGAAGCAGTTGAGCGAACTGGCGCTGACGCTGGAAAACCAGGGCGTTTCACACGTTGAACTCGCTACGGAAATGCTGCCGCTGCTCGATACGCTGTATGCGCCCATCGACTACACTTCAGTCGCGGCAAAGCATGCACGGCTAAATGAATACTTTGAAAGTGTCAGCCACACGCTCACCGGCAAGAAGATCCGCCTGAGCCTGCGCGAACTGGCCGACGACCTCAACGCCAAAGCCGAGTGGCTGTTCGCACATCTGCGCGCTCAAGAATGGATCACCAATCACGATGGCTACGCGTGGTTCAACGGCTACTACGACAACG
>JAUQXD010001118.1 GCA_030834835.1 Thermoflexales bacterium
GCGCCCAGACTAGCACACCGATCACCAATAGCGTGAAGATTACATTGCCGGGTGTAGGCAGAAGTAGGCGCAACAGCCGAGACATAGCTTGCATGCGACCACGATAGAGTCGTGACAAGAAGCGTGGTATACGAATGGTGATAGTCTCTTGAGTTTCCATTGAACCCCCTTTTGGATTTTGGTCACTTGACACATCAACTTCGAGTTTGCTTCGACAGCCGCGTCGGTCTTACTGAACACAGGCATATCGTAGCGATCGGCATGCAATGCCTGATCCCAGGATATGGATCAACCGAATATCTCACCATCAAGCACTGCACATAATGAGCAGTGTTTATCGTTTGAGCTCAACGGCCATGAAATTCTGCGTATATGTATTTTCCGACCCAAGCAGTGTCCCCGAGGACACGCGCCACTGCACCTTGTATGTGTGCAGCCCAGTAGCAGAAATATCTGTTCCAAATATAGAGATTGATTGCCAAAGCCCATTTGTGAAGGCATGATTATTATAGGCAACGACGACAGAATCATCTCGAACGATACGCCAATAACCAACCACTCCACTCATGAGGGCAACATGGCTGCCTGAAAACATGGCCAAGACCGGACCGCCCGTTGTCGTTAGCGTAATCACTCTTCCAGGTACATCTACAAACGAAGTCGAAGAAGTACTATCACCAGTTGCGCCTGTTACCGATTGAATCTGTGTTACTGCTTTCGCGGCAATCATCGTTGTCGTGATGCTATTCGGAGGCGGCACAAGACTCACGTCAGGCGCGAGTTTCGCTGCTGTGATACTTCCATCCGGCACGGTTAATGCCTGCACCGCAAACGGCACACTCCCTAATTGCACGCGTGGCAACATTTCGTCGTCCGTGCCGACCGTTATACCAAGCCACAAATTATTGTTGCCTGTGATTATCATTTGAGAGATCGGAGTCATACTGCCGAGCATGACATTGAACAGGCCGTCGCTGACCTGCACGCTATTTGGGCCAGTCCATTGTTCTGTCCACAGCGGTGCGCTGCCGGTAGCGACGTTGTACAATCGGAAGATCATAGAGTATGTGCCTGTCAACGGTGCGCCAGCCGAGTCGGCGAGGCGACCCTGGTAGGCGATCGTGCCAGTCGAGGTGCTGGGCGTAGCTGGCATCGACGACGGAAATGCGCCCACGCTCTGCGCCCAGAACAACGCGCCGATCACCAGCAACGTAAAGAATACGTTGCCCGGTGTGGGTAGAAGCCAGCGCAATCTTTTTGAGTTGATCTTCGGTCGATAGGCTTCAAGCAACTCCGCCAATGCGATGAGAAATGGTTTGCGGTTCATAGGGCATCTCCTAGTATGCTTCCTGATACTATGTCACCTTAATATTCATATACGACTATCTGGCGGTGGAACGACCATGTAGCATTAGTTGCTGGGAAGAACCAGCCCATTGCTCTAAAGGTGTATGTCCCGGCCGGCAAATCAGAAAAGAGATAACTTCCAGAACATCCATAGTCGGCAGATGGGACTTGATTGCCATCCAAATGTATCGAGCGTATTTGTGTTCCACCTTGATATACTGCAATTGCACACCACCGAGTCACCGCGAGATCAGATCGACTACGGCCGGTTATTTGGACTACTATGGGTGTTCCACTGATCGCAACCGTAACTTCGATAATGTCTTGGTTGCTGGCACCCTTCACAGGGACCCATCCAGAAAGGTTTGATTCGGTTGTATCTCCACAGTTATCGCAGGTCTTCTGCCCAAGTAGCCGGAAAAATGGAAAATTCAACTTGGCGGGCGTAATAGACTGATCGCTGATCTCACTTGTTCCTACTGCGCCGTTAACGATTTTAGCGGTTGTGATGCTCCCGTCTGGCACCGTAAGAGCCTGCACAGCGAACGGTACGCTTCCAAGTTGCACGCGGGGCAACATTTCGCCATCTGTTCCCACCGTAATGCCGAGCCACAGATTATTGTTGCTTGTGATCATCGTCTGAGTGATCGAGGTCATACTGCCCAACATCACATTGAACAAGCCGTCGCTGACCTGCACGCTATTTGGACCAGTCCATTGTTCTGTCCACAATGGTGAGCCGCCTGTAGCGATGTTGTAAATGCGGAAGATCATGGAGTAGGTGCCGGTCAATGGTACGCCACTTGCATCGGCGAGACGGCCTTGATACGCAATCGTGCCGGTGGATGTGGTCGGTGCGGCCGGCGCGGCGATTGGAAATGCGCTGGCGCTCTGCGCCCACATCAAT
Source organism: Thermoflexales bacterium (assembly GCA_030834835.1). GTDB lineage: Bacteria > Chloroflexota > Anaerolineae > Fen-1058 > Fen-1058 > JAGOBP01. The sequence goes on from JAUQXD010001118.1 coordinate 2,255, forward strand.
GCGCCTAGAACGATCACTACGAAGAGCACATTGCCTCGGCCTGGCAGCCATGCGCGCAAATTTCCAGGCAAGCTGGGCCACCACAGCGGGATTCGAACATCGAGATGCTTTTTGGCCTTCACGGTCACCTCCATAGAATATGAAATTCATAACAGCATTGCCCTGAAGTCGAAACGGGCTGGCGGAGATCACGAACTCATTTGCGGAAATACGGTTTGTGGCCAATTGCGCGCCAACTGCGTTGATGAATGTCATTATGCGCTGACTTCCTACGCATGTCTATTGTGGAAACTACGTAGTTTTAGGATAGAAACGAAGAATATGCCGATCGTCACCCCTCAAGGGTGACGATCGGCATATGTGTTGTACCGTCTCACAGATAATCAGCAATTCTCAATTTGGCCTGACTCTTGACACCGGCGTCAAATTGTAAATGGTGTTGGGGCCTTTCAGCGGCGCATCACGGGCGGCATTTTTGGGATCAGGCTGGTCTGGTACCGTCTGCGGCAGGTCGCGAAGGGGTGCGCAGTGCGTGACAAAGGGCGTGTTGGCGGGGCGGCATCACCGGGCGAACACTGTGCGGAAATGAGGGACTTGATCGCGCACCCGTCGCACGGTGCGGATCGTTCTATGAACGGTAATGGGGTTGGCGCGTGCTGGTCTTAGGCCGGCGGTGACGCCAGTTGCAACCCGCGGATCATAAAGTCAAACAACGGGTCCCAAGCGTCAAACACCCAATAGCGGGTGAGTGCGCGCAGATCATCGAAGAAGGTGCGGCGCGCGGCGAGGGTTCGCCGGAGTAACTGGTACTTGGTGTTCAGCAAATCGAGCAGGGTATGGCACAGGAAGGCGAGCAGGATCAAGGTCGAGAGAAAAGCCGCCAGATGTTGTTGTCCATGGCCGTAATTGTGCTCGAAGTGATAGCCCTTGGTTTTGAGGGTGTTGTTGCCTTCATTCTCAACTTTCCAGCGGGTACGACCGGCAGCCACAATCGGCTCGACCGTGTCATCGGCAAGGGGATGATTGGTCACAAAGGCGTTGTGATAGAGGATGCGGCCATCGTGTTCATCGGTGATAGTCAGTTCGCACCAGTTGACGTGTAACGCATCCGTCTCGGCCCGGAGCGGTACGTCATTCACGTAGCGATAGGTCCAGAGTTCGCCAAAGCGGCCGTTCCACTGGCGACGTGTCAGGCCGCTGACGCCGCCCAGCGCGGCCAGGGTGTTGACCCACTTATACACGGTCGCATGGGAATCGGGCTTGCAGACCAGGATAAAGTTGCACTGTTGCGCGAGCGCCAACTCGCAAAAAGGCTGATGGCTGTAGAGATCATCGCCCAGCAAGGTCACCGTCTGCGGTGGAAAGGCGGGGCCGTGCCGGGTCAGCCAGCGTTTGGCGGCGGCGTGTTCGCAGTCCTGCTTGTCATGCCCATCTTGCGGCGTGATGAATTCGGGCGCTAAGACTACTGCGTGCGGTTGCTGCGGCGCGACTAACATCGGTAGAAGGACCGTGTGCGAATAGGTCGTGAGGCCGCTGGCGCTGGTGGTGTGGGTGCAGGCCTCGCAGTGTACCGTGTGCGATGAGAAGTATTGCGTCCCATCCAGGGCAATCAAATATTGCTGATTGAAAGCCCGAAACGCGGTCAGGGCCCCTGTCGCCTTCAGGATTTGCCAACCGGTCTCAAAGAGCGGGAACAAGCGCTCGGGCGGCAACGGATCCAGCAGGTTGCGAATCTGGTTATCCGAGGGAATCTGTGCCACGCCAAACAACGTTTGGGCGTTGTTGCGGCCATGCTGCCGCTGCACCACTTGCTGTTGGGCGAGGAAAGACGGCAATTGCATAAAGAAGACCGCAAACGCACTGAGCACCGCATCTGAGAGGGTGTACGTCATATTCCGGCCCGTGCGATGATCAGGCAGTTGCTCAATGACCGGCTCGAAAGCGCGCAACAGGGTGTCAATCGTGAAGCGTTCAGGCATGACAGACTCGATGAGGGCAGAAGATGGCCTACCTTAACACGAACCATGCCTTTGGGAAAGTCAAATTGAGAATTGCTGCAGATAATGGGACTGTCTCAGAGATAAGAGTCTCCCGCACTTTTAATGATCACCGCGAGTCGGTAGCGGCTTACACCGAAGATTGATACTGTCCGCCAATTCTTGCGTTTAAGTGGGTCCCCCACTGCAATATTCTGCCAAGGGCAACTCGATTTCATCAAAAGTGCGGAACAGCCTTATCTGTGAGACAAACGCCAGTTTCAGCCTTGCCCAGTCCCATTATCTGTGAGACGGTACAGTGTGTACCGTCTCACAGATAAGGCTCATCCGCATTTTTGATAACGCAGTCTCGCACGATAACGAGTCACGACAATCCGCCTTGTCGTGCGTGAATCGGTGAAATGCGGACATGGCTCTATAGTGCAGAGAAGCCGCTAACGCCTGAAAAACTCGCACGATAACGATTTAGAGCGCGTCGCCGACCTGAATCAATGACTTCAGCACCACTGGCAGATACAAGTGTAGCTCGCTGGGGGGATCGTGGTGAACTGCCACACCGGCCCAATCAGCTGAGCGCGTCGGTGGCGGTGATGCGTCAGTAGTGCGGCGCGTTCATGATTAGGCTCGGCGCGTACAGTGCTATCGTAACCATCACAGCGATCGACGGCGGATTGTTGGTGCCGAAGATGATGGTGTGGTCGCCAGTTGCCCTCCAGGATCACCCCGTTGCCACGTCAAGGATTGATCATCAACATTGCTTCTGTTAGGAGCGTGAACCACATCAGAATAAACCTCTCTTTTTGTAGTTGTAATCATGCATTGCCAACACTCAATACTCTAGCCGTCGTCTAGCTACCTGACGAACCTTGGTGGTTATCCACGTTCCAATCTTCGAAAATGCGGCTTGCTGATCATCGCCACTTGGTTTAGCTGCCCAATACCCAAGACTGACCGGTTTCCAGCCAATCTTGAACAAAAGAGCTTGGGCCGCTGGTATGTTGGAGTAAAGCGTAGTTCCTACCGCCTCTGCACCCCGTTCAATCAACAGTCGGCTCACTTCATTGATTAGCATTGTGCCCCAGCCTTCGCGCTGCCACCACCATGCAACTGCGACATACTCAATTTGACCAGATCGATTTTCGTTAAGAAAGCCCGTGCATACGCCAACGATTGATTGGCCGGCCTTAAGACTGATGACAGTGCGTGCAGGCTCGCTCAATATCTTGTGGCATGTAGCCTGATCCACATTTAGCAGGTCGGAGAGTCCGGCTACATCGTCGACGGATATCGCCGCCAACCGTGCCGTTGCGCCCAGTCTTAACTGTTTTATGAACCAAGAATGAATTTTCCCGCCAGCTCCCAACAAGACTGCGGGTGTGATGATCA
>JAUQXD010001119.1 GCA_030834835.1 Thermoflexales bacterium
CAGCAGTTTTTCCAGCCGCTCGGTCTGCAAACCGATGTAAGCCAGTGTTTGCGCCAGCCCGTCGTGAATTTCACGCGACAGGCGATAACGCTCCTCGTAGACCGCCATCTCGCCCAGCTGCGCATACAACTGCGTGTTGCGGATCGCCAGCGCGATCTGGTGCGCCATCGTCGCCAGCAGTTCGATATGATGCTCGGCAAATACCCGCTGCCGTTGTGCGCCCAGCACGATAGCCCCCAGCGTGCGCCCCTCGGAAATGAGCGGGGCAGCGGCCGCCGATAACCAATCGGTGTTGGCTGCGCTCTCAAGGCTGGGTACCACTACAGGAGTGCCGGTCGCATGCGTCTGCTGCGCCAGCTGCAAAGCCAGATCGTACCGCGTATCGGACGGATCAATCTTCAGACCGCATCCGGCCCGGCACGTCCACGTAGCCGAGTCTGGCTCGTACAGAAATAGGCTGCCGCTTTGAGCGCCCCAGCCAGCCATGGCAATGTCCAGCACTTGCGCGGCAAAATCGCTGAGCGGATCGGTGCCGGTCAGAGTCTGATCGAGCGCATACAACGTGCCGACCTGGCGCGCGCGCACCCGCAGGTTTTCCAGCATCGCCGCAACCGCCCCGCCGATGATATTGAGCAGGCGAACTTGATCTTCGGGCGCGCCGTCTGGCGACGGGAAATAAGCCGACATGACGCCAACGCGTTCTTGCTCGCGCGACATCGGCAGACACACCAGTGATTCGATGCCCTCGGCCCGGGCCACCGTCTGTAACCCAACGAACAACGGGCAATCGCTGGTCATCCTGGTTTTTAATGGAACGCAGGTGCGGCAGCGAGCGGCCGAAATCCCGCTGTCGATGCGGCCCCGTAAGGCCGACAGATAGTTCTCACTCAGTCCCCAGGTCATATCCAACTTGAGCCGATCGTGCTCATTGTCAAACGACACGACGGTCGAGGCCTGAGCGGCGGTGAGCTGCAACGGCGCGTGCACGGCCAGTTCCAGGATGGCTTGCTCGTCATCGGCGGCGGCCAGGCGTTGACCCAGATCGTGCAGGGCGCGCAATTTGTTGTGATTGGCGTCCAGTTCACCGTAAGCTTCGCGCAACTGCGCCTCGGCGCTCGCTCGCCTGGCAGCACCATCAGCCAGCCAGCCCAATCCCAGCCACGCGACCACACTGCCAGTCAGGGCATACGCGAGCAGTTCAGTCCAATCCAGATCAGGGCGCGCCTGCGGCTTAACCAGCCAGTTCACGATGACTTGATGAAGCGCCGCCAGCGCCAACACAATGACCGGCAACAGTCGGCGCAAGCGGCGCACCTGGACATGAAATGGGGCCGATCGGAGATCGTCAAACCAACGAACAAGTGACGACATGAAATTATCCACCCGATGGTGCTTCACTGATATTCGCGTGCACGCTTCCAACCCGATCGGCCGAAATCGCCTCCAACGGTTGCAGATCGATCTGACAAAAAACCGCCGTGCCAGACGCGCTGGCCCGGGCATCATCCGCCAATTGAGCAAAGTGACAACTGTGCAGTTGAGCGCGCAAATCCGTGCAGATCTTCAGCCAGATCGGATGAACCACACAGATCGTGTTACGCGCGCACTCGCGCGGGTCGCGCACGCACCGATTCAACGTAATCGGCCCATCGATGGCTTCGACCACCTGAAGTAACGTGACCTGTTCAGCCGGGCGCGTCAGGCGAATTCCGCCATTGACGCCGCGCTGGGTTGTAACGACGCCAGCCGCAGCCAGGCGTGCAAGGATTTTGGTGAGGAAAGGTGCCGGGATACCCTGCCGACGAGCGATCTCGCTGGAAAAGATGCGTTCATCTTGCGTATGTAGCGCCAACTCCAGTACAGCGCGGATGGCGTAGTCGGCTTGCTGCGTGATCTCCATAACAAACTCCTGACGAATTAGACAAACTCTGTCAGGAATTATTATACTGAGAGTCCACAATAAGTAGTGACAAAGATCATGTGACAACTAACGAAAGGTCATATTACACTCGACCGAGTCAAAAATTCTCTATCCGGCTGCGGCACCATGTCCCCGATGTGCTATAATCGCGCCCTGCCTGAACCAGTTCTGGCCTCAATACATCCAGACAAACTCATCGAGGAGTAACATGAAACGCATTATCTTGCTCATTGGCTTTGCCCTACTGGCGACAAGCCTGGCCGCATGCAACAATCAGGCACGCATGGATGTCAGCATCAGCCCGGACGAAGCTGCTAGAATGGTCACAACTTCATCGGGCCTGAAGTATGTCGATCTGGTCGTCGGCACCGGCGAATCGCCCGCCCCCACCGATAGCGTGACCGTGAACTACACGGGCACGCTCGAAAATGGCACGGTCTTCGATGCCTCACGGCTGCATGGCAAAGAGCCGGCCAGCTTCCCGCTGAACACCGTGATCAAAGGCTGGATTGAAGGCGTCGGCACGATGAAGGTGGGCGGTGTGCGTAAGATGATCATCCCGCCCGATCTGGCCTATGGCGAAAACAGTGTGGCGGGCGGCGTGATCCCCGCCAATGCGACGCTCATTTTCATTGTCGAACTGCTGGCTGTTCCCAAGATCAAGATTGAGGATACGGTGGTTGGCACAGGTGCAGAGGCAACCGATCGCAAGTCGTTGACGGTAAACTACACCGGTTGGCTGGCCGACAGCGGTATCCAGTTCGACACGACGGCAGGCAAACAACCGTTTACTTTCATCCTGGGCACCGGTCAGGTGATCCCCGGCTGGGATCAGGGCCTGCGCGGCATGAAGGTAGGCGGCAAGCGCACCTTGATCATTCCACCGGGTTTGGCCTATGGCGCGCAAGGCGCAACCAATACCATTCCACCCAACGCAACCTTGAAGTTTGAAATTGAATTGCTGGATGTGAAATAGTCCAAAATGTGGGGCACGCTGCGCGTGGCAATTTGCCCGTACAGGCATTTGATCGAAAAAGGACCGCTCACACCGAGCGGTCCTTTTTGTATGTTGACGTTCATTCTCCCAACCGATAGCGCAGATACGCGTCCATGAAATCGTCGAGGCGACCATCGAGCACGGCCTGCGCATTACCGACCTCGTGCTCGGTGCGATGATCTTTCACCATCTGATAGGGATGCAGTACATACGATCGGATCTGGCTGCCCCACTCGGCCTTGATATGTTCGCCCTTCAGATTCGCCATTTCCTTCTGCCGCCGCTCCTCCTCGATCTCGAAGAGTTTCGCGCGCAGAATCTTCAGCGCCGTCTCGCGGTTCTGCGTCTGGCTGCGCTCGTTCTGACACGTTACCACGATACCGGT
>JAUQXD010000116.1 GCA_030834835.1 Thermoflexales bacterium
GCTGCTGTTGACGGGCGTGGTGTTTATCGAGTGGCCGCTGGCCGACGCACTGCGCTCACAGGCATTGCTGGCCGTGGCGATTGTAGCCCGCACAGTGATGTGGATTGTACTTGCAAAAAAAACCTCCGGGGCGGTTAGCACCTCGGAGGGTTGATACTCAGTTTGCCAGCAGAGGCGGCTCCTACGCCGCCGGACAACGCGGGCATGGGAGCCCGCTCTGCTGACATATGCAATCTACCTCAGTTTAAGCACCTGCCCCACTTCGATCTTGTAGGGTTCCTTCAGGCCGTTGATTTCGCCCAACTTCCACCACGGCGTGATGCCGAAGCGCCGCGCGATGGCGATGAGCGTATCGCCGCGCATCACCGTGTAGATGCCAGAGGCCGGAATCGGCTGTGTGCCGCTGACGGGTTTGGTCGTGGTCACCGTCGTAGTCGGTTTGCTGGCCGGCACGGTGATGGTGCTGGTCACAATGACGGTGCGCGTGACGCCGTTGCTGCCGGTCACCACTTTGGTCGAGGTGACCACCTGCTTAGTGGTCGCCAGCGCCGTCGAGACGGGCACAGTGATGGTGCTGGTCACGATCACCGTGCGGGTGAGGCCGTCGCTGCCGGTCACCACTTTGGTCGAGGTGATCACCCGCTTAGTGGTCGCTGCCGCCGTCGAAGCGGGCGTGGTAATGGCCACATACCGGGTCACGACGACGGTGGAGGTGACCAGGGCCGTGGACGTGATCACGCGCGTGCCTACCGTGCGCGTGGTGACTTTGGTCGTGGTTACAATCTTGGTCGAAGTGACGGGCCGGGTGGTCACCGGCTTTGGCGCGGGTTTGGCCGCCGCGACCACGTTCAGGCTGGCCGCGTCCACGTACACATCGTTGTGCTGAATGGCAAAGGTCGGCTGCGAGCGCGTCCACACGGACACCATGTTGCCCTGCGCCACGGCTTCCACCGCGAACTGCGAGAATGTATCCCAGCTTTCCTGCACGGGCGCCCACACAATATTGGGGCTCCACGGATTATTGCCGCCGTACGGATCGATGCCCACCTGCATGCCCATGGTTGACTGGCCCGTCGACTTGGACGGATCGTTCTCAGTGCTGGACCAGGCCATCATGTAGGCTGAGAAACGCAGCCGATCGCCCTTCTTGAAGCCTTGATTGACGATCTGATACAGGCCCGCGTCGTGCACGGTGTAGAAGGTGAAATACTTCTGCGAGTTCTCACCCTCGATGCGGCGCGCGGGGCCGGTTTCCTGCGGGCCGCCGGCTGTGTCGCGGAATTCGGGGTTGTGCCACGGGCGGCAGTCGGCCGGCACATGCTTCTTGGTATCCTGGCATGAATGCGGGAAGGAGTTGTAATAGTTGGGATCGTCGTAGTTGCTGTTGGGCACACGCCACCACGCCGCCCAGCCTGCCGGCACCTGGGCCGTGGCCCACAGGGCGCGACTGGCGTAGTCGTAATTCTCAGGATCGCACGGCGTCGGGGCGGGCACCCACGGCGGATCGTTCCTCAGCGAGCACTGCTGAATGTACCTGCCTTCCAGACCAGGATTGGACAACAGATTCGGCCCGATCGATTCGGCCGGCTGCGGGGCAGCCTTGTCGTCGGCAACATTTGCCGCGGCGCTGACCGTCAGGGGCACGATCAGCAGCATCAGGGCGGTGATCAGGATTACGGCGATTAAGCGATTGCGCTGCATACTTCCTCACTCCATATAGTCTTTACAAAAAAATAGCCACAACGGTGGCCGGGTCAACGCCGTGAATTATACGGGGGTTGCGTCAGACCGTCAAATGACGCAGGTTGCCTCGTACGGTTTTACAGGCCACTGGTTTGACAAGCCCTATTGATGATGCTATTATCCGCGCGCTTGCGTTCGGCCTAAAATCTCGCTCGATCAGGTGGCCCGCATGGGCTGGTTTGCCGGCATCCCGCCGAAACAGCGGCGGTTGTATCTTATCTTCATTGGCATCATCGCGACGACCATCCCCTTTTATTGTCTGGGTCTGGGCGCTCTGGCGTTAGCCCCCACCCGGTCCGGCGCGACGCGCACCCCCACTCTCACGCCCACCCAACCGCCCGGCGTGGTCACGGCCACGCTGCCGCCCAACGCCACCCTGGGGCCAACACCCACCCAGTGGACGCCGCCACCGACCAAGACGAATACGCCCACGGCCTTGCCGTCAGGCACGCCCTCGGCTACGCCGACCAACACTGCCACCTCGACGGCAACCGCCACCCCAACGACCACGTCGACGGCCACTGTCACGTTGACGCCGACGCCGACCACGGTGACCAATACACCAACCAACACACCAACCGCTACCGCGACACCGTCACCCACACCGACCGCGACGCTCACGCCGACGCCCTCGGAAACGCCCACCGAGACCCCCACGACCGTCCCGCCGGCTGAGTCGCCGACCGATACGCCGACGCCGTCCCCTACGCCCACTGAAACGTCAACGGGCACGCCGTAATCGATCATCGATCATGGATACAGCCGCGCTGCTAAAACAGTTGTCGCAAACGAGCGGCATCTCCGGGCACGAAGCCCCCATCCGATCGGTTATCCTGGCCGAATGGGGCCGTTACGCGGCCGAGACCCGCGTCGATAAATTGGGCAACGCCATTGCCATCAAGTCCGGAACAGAGACGCATTCTGAGCGAACTCTGAGCGAGCAAAGCGAGTCGAAGAGGAAATCGAAGGACGCAAAGCGCCCGCCGACTCGGCGCATCATGCTTGCCTCACACATGGACGAGATCGGCCTGATGGTGGCCGGGATCAATCGGGGCTTCATCCGTGTCACCGCGTTGGGCGGTGTCGATCCGCGCGTGCTGTTGGGGCAGGAAGTCATCGTGCACGGGCGCAAAGATTTGCCCGGCAAAGACTTGCCCGGCGTCATCGCCAGCACCCCGCCGCACCTGTTGAAAGCCGGTGAGCGCGACAAGATTATCGGGCTGGAGAAACTGTGGATCGATGTAGGCCTATCGGCGCGGCAAGTGACGCAGCGGGTCGAGATCGGTGATCTGATCTCGATGCGGCGCACCGCCGTCGAATTGAAAAACGGCCTGCTGGCGGGCAAAGCGTTTGATAATCGCGCGTCGGTGGCCGCTGTCACCGTTTGTTTGGAACAGCTGCAAACGCTCAATCACATGTGGGACGTAGTCGCCGTGGCGACGGTGCAGGAAGAAACCGCGCTGCTGGGCGCGACCACTGCGGCCTTTGGCCTGTCGCCGGATGCGGCGATCGTGATCGATACGACGTATGGCACGCAGAGCGGTACGCCTGCCGATGAGTCCTTTGATGTCGGCGGCGGCCCCACGATCGGCATTGGCCCCAACATGCATCCCCGCATGACGCAGAGGATGCGTGACGCGGCCAAACGATTGGAACTCACTGCGCCCCTTGAACCGATGGCGGGCAACACCGGCACCGATGCGTGGGTGGTGCAGGTCGCGGGCGAGGGCATTCCTACCGGCCTGCTGGGCATCCCCATCCGATCGATGCACACGCCCGTCGAGACGGTTTCGCCCAGAGATGTGGAACGCGCGGGTCGTTTGCTGGCGGAGTTTATCGCGGGGCTGGATGAAGAGTTTTATCAATCGTTGACTGAGGGATAGCACGACTGAGAGACGGAGAGACAGAGTGAATCGATCTCTCCCCGTCTCTCTATCTCTCCTTCTCTCAATCATTTTCAAAAAGCAAGCATGTCACTAACCACCCACCTCAAGACCCTCAGCAACGCGATCGGCGTCAGCGGCGACGAAGGCGCGATTCGCCAACTCGTCATGGCCGCCATCCGCGATCACGTCGATGACGTGCGCGTGGACACCATCGGCAATGTGCTGGCGATCAAACGCGCTAAGGGCAAACCAAAACTCCGTGTGATGCTCGACGCTCATCTGGACGAAGTCGGCGTCATGATCGTCGGCGCGAATGAAGACGGCACGCTCAAATTCCGCGCCGTGGGCGGCCTCGATCCGCGCATTCTGCCGGGCAAAATCATCACCGTCGGGCACGATAATTTATCGGGGGTGATTGGCCTGCCGCCGGTGCACGTTTCCAAAGGCGACACCGACGTGCGCAAGATCGATCAACTCTCGATCGACATCGGCGCGTCGAGCAAAGATGACGCGCTCGGTGCGGCCCCGATCGGTACGCTGGCGACCTTCAGCACGCAATATCGAACCCTGGGCGCGACCGCTTACGGCAAAGCCTTTGACGACCGCGCGGGCTGCGCGATCTTGATCGAGATTTTGCGCGGGCCGCGTTTGCCCGTCGAGATTCTGGCGGCCTTCACCGTGCAAGAAGAAGTGGGCCTGCGCGGCGCGAAGGTGGCGGCGCATGCCTTCGATCCCGACGCGGCCATCGCCATCGACTGCACGCCCGCCAACGATCTGCCGCCGACCATCGAGGCCGACGTCAGCCCGAATACGCGGCTGGGCGACGGCCCGGCCATCTACGTGATGACGCGGCGCGATGTATCCGATCCACGCCTGGTGAAACACCTGATCAGCGTGGGCGAAGCGCGGCAGATTCCGTATCAACTGCGACAGCCCGGTGGCGGCGGGACCAATGCCGGCGGCATCATTCCAGCCCGATCGGGTGTGCCCACCGTCTCGGTCTCCGTGCCCGCACGCTACATTCACTCGCCGGCGGCTA
>JAUQXD010001120.1 GCA_030834835.1 Thermoflexales bacterium
ATGGCTGCCACGGACGTGTGACGCAGATCGACGGTGGTGGTGATGCCTGCTGTCGGTGCCCCAATCGACGACACCGTAAAGACGCGGGGCGAGGCGTAATACAACCGCGTGCGCAAGCCATGTTCGAGGCCATTCAACGCCGCATCGGCCTGCCGCGCGAAATCAAGGCCGATGCTGGTCAGCATAAATTCGGACACGAACACCAGGTCGGACCGCGCCGACAAATAGGCGTTCAGATCATCGCCAGTCAAGATCGCATTCGGCGGCAGTCGATTGGCGATTTCCAGCATCGCCTGACTGATCACGCCTGCTTCTTTCAGGCGCGCCAGCATACCCTCCGACTGGCGCTGCGCGGCCCACTCGCTCACGGCGTTGGGCAGCACCCAGTTCACGTAGATGTCCTCGGCCCCAAAGAATGGTCCGGTGCTGGTGTCCATCGCCAACTGCGGAGCGCCGCCCAGCCGCCGCGTCGCCGCGCCGATCAAATCCTTCACTTCGCGCGTGAACGTTTCGGTGTGACCGGCGGGCGCATGAATTTCATATTCAAGCCATTCCGCCGTGACGAACGTCGTCGCCAGCGGGAAGTTGGTCAACAGGTCTTGAAACGATGTGCCCTGAAAACCTTGATCATTATCTTCGATCGCAAGATAAGGCGTGTAATCGCGCGTGATCGTGGAAAACACGCCGCCGGTCAGCTGCTCGCTGACCAGATGCCCCAGCGTCACACGCTTGCCCGCCAGTTGACTCACGTTGAAGACTTCATCCAACACATACGAAGTCGATAACGTCGTACCGCCGACGGGAAACGAATTGTATTGCTCCTTCTTCAAACGCACGCGCAGCGTATGGTGCACACTCGATGGGACATCTGCGGCCCGATCGGTTCCGTCGCCGCTCGGCGTGGCGAACGCTTGACCCACTGCCGCCTGTGGGTATGTGGGATCGAGATCGGTCCAACCCGATCCCGGCAGATACGCTTCCACCCACCAGTGATCGGACGCGAGTGCGATGAGTGAAGCATCATTTACCGGATCGGCTGTCTGCGTCCCGATCGGCAAGTAGCCCGCGACACCGTTCGCCGCCGGGAACAAACTGGCGATCAACGTCTGGGCTTGCGAGTTGTTCAGCGTGCCGTGTCGATAACGCGCCGGAATACCCGCCGCGCGCAACATTGCGATCAACGCCGAGGCTTTATCGAGCGAGTTGCCCGCCTCACCCCACAACGTGCCGCGCGTGCCGCGCAGTGCGCCTTGGTACAGATCGGTGCGGAAGGACTGAACTGCGGCAAAGGCCGCCAGCGGATCTTGCGCGAAGCCCGACGTGTACCAGATCAATTCCGGATCGTACGGATCAGCCGCCGAGGTGGCCGCGAGGTAAGCCGCGTCGATGCCCGTCGGGATGATGACGGCCGATCGGGCGTTGGTGTTGATCGCGCTGCCCCATCGCTGCGCCGTTGCCTGCGCGCCGGTATCGAGGTTGATGAAATCGCCGCCCGCTGACGGTGTTTGCAGAGTCAACGTGATCTGCACGCTGCTCTGCGGCGCGAGATCGGGCAGCTGCCACGTCAACGTGCTGCCGTTCTGCGTCACATTGCCCGACGTTGAAATCAGCGTCACGCCCGCCGCCAGCGTGTCGGTGACGCTGATCGATCGCAGCGTGTTGGCGTCGAGCAGCGGATCGAACGCGGCGAATGAGTCCGCAAGTTCTTCGCTGGTGGCGCCGGGCGGCGCAGCGGGCAGGCGTGTTACCGGCAGGTTGTTGCTCAGCGTGAAGATCACGTCGAGCGTGCCCGCGGTGTATTGACTCTGCACGCGCGCGATGGACAACGATTGCGCGAGCGGTGACGGATATGCCGCTGACGCAGGCGCTACCAATCGGGGCTGCGGTAAGACCGCCGGGGCAGAATAACCGATCGAAACCGGGACCAGCGAAAAGATCAGGCACAGGCTCAACAACAGATTGAAGGCGCGGCGCGCAATAGTCTTATCCAACATGGCTTCCTCCCTTGAAAGCGATGATGACTTGTGTACAGGTCATGTAACCTGGCAATGTTAGGTCGGATTTGGCAGTTGACGCTTCGCGTGCACCAACAACTACACGAAGCCGACCTGCGTCGGCTAGTCGGCGTAGGCCGACTTCGTGTTTCTGTGGCTGCGACACTTGCACCGCACTGCGGATGCAGTGCAGGTGTTTCAATCGCCGGAACGATTCTGACAATGCTGAATCACTTGCTCACGGCTTACTTCAGCGTCAGCGGCAGATACACGTAAAAACTATCATCATTCAGAATCAAAGCCGAATTGACATTCGCGCCAATGGGAACATTAGCGTTGCTGATCGAACTCCAGAAGATCTCGTCACTTTCGGCCAGCTCGTCGCCGATGATCTGCACGGTGAAGGTCCGCGCCGTGATGCCGGGCTGGAAGGTGAGCGTGCCGGAAATGCGCACGAAGTCCTCGCCGGCGATTGCGCCGGTCGCGCCATAACCGGAAGACACGTCATAGTCCACGGTGATGGTGAAGTTGGCCGCGGTGCTCAGGGTCACGGTGAACACGGCGGATGTGAAGCCGCCGTCACCTTCCAGGACCTCCGGGCCGATCGTCTGTGTGAGGCGGGCGGTATCGTCGTCGGTGATCGTGCCGCTGGCTAGTCCGTCGGCCAGTGTGGCATTGATCGGATTGCTCAACTGCACGGTGAAGTTCTCGCTGACGCCTTCATCCACAACGTCGCCCAACACGTTGATCGAAATGGTTTTGCTGATCTGGCCGGGCTGGAAGACGAGCGTATTGTTGGCGGCGGTGAAGTCGCTGCCTGCGCTGGCCGTGCCCGCGACGGTGGCATAGGTCACGGTCACGATTGAAGCGGAGGCCGGCGACAGCGTCACCGCGAACGACATGGCCTTTGATCCGCTGTTGCCTTCGAGGATGGCTTGATCGGCGATCGAGAGCGCCGACAAACCGTCGTCGTCGATGATCGTGCCGCTGGCCTGCGCGTCCAGCACATCGACATTGGCGACGGTGGACAACTCCACGCGGAACGTCTCGTTGAATTCGTCGGCCAGATCGCCCGTCACACTCACGTTGATGGTCTTCTGGATTTGGCCGGGGTTGAAGATCAGCGTACCGGAGATGAGCGTGTAATCTGAACCACCAGCGGCTGTTTCGTCCACGGTGGTGTAGGTGAGGGAGATTGGCAGAGAACTGGTGGGCGCCAGCGTTACCGTAAAGACGGCAGAGACAGATCCGCTGTTGCCTTCCAGCACGGTGCTGTCGGCGATGGCGATTTGATGACGCGCTTCCACCGCGCTGATATCGCACACCGCCGAGCTGTTGCCATCGCCATCGTAGGGGCGTGCCACACCGCGCGCATCGGTGGCGGGACAGCGAGCGTTGTCACCCGCATCGATGGCGGGGCTGCCGGCTTGTAGAGCGTGCGTTTGGACAGCGCCGCCGTAGTTGCCCAGCGGGCTGAGCAGTGGATCGACGCCTTGCAGATCGCCGCTTTGATTCA
>JAUQXD010000117.1 GCA_030834835.1 Thermoflexales bacterium
GAGGCCCTCTTCTTCCAGGATGGGCGGGTTGAGTTGATAGATGAACAGGCGCAATTCTTTCAACGACTGCCGCGCGGTCTCGCCCAGCCGATCGAACGTCTGCCCGATCGCGGCCAGATCGCGCGTCTGCAGATCGAGTTGTCCCGCTTCGGTCAGCGTGACCAGGCCATACAACGACTGCGTCACGGAGTCGTGCAGATCGCGCGCGATGCGCTGGCGTTCTTCCAGCAGCGCCGTTTGCTCGCGCAGCCGCGCATTGGTCACGATGACACCCACCTGCTCCGCGATCGAGGTGAGCAGCGCGATCTCTTCGACGTTGAACAGCGCACCGCCCACCCGCGCCACACTTAAGACCCCCACCATCTGATCGGCCGTGGCTAACGGCGCGAGCACCAGACGCACGGCCTCGTCAGGCAGGTCAGGCCACGTCACCCGCGAATCGGCCGCCACATCGGGAATAAACAGCGCCGCGCGTCGATCCATGATCTGCGTAAAAATCTCAGACGCGGCCGACAACCTGCCTGGCCCCTGCCGCGCGACCAGTCGCAACGCGGCAGTCGCGTCTTCGCGCAAGTGAATAGCTCCGTCCGTACTGTTCAACGCAGGCAGGGTCAGTGACATGATCTCACCCAGCAGCTCATCCAACCCCACGACCCGGTTCGCCGCCGAGGTGACTTCATATAACACCGTCAAATCGCGCGTCCGATCGGCCACGCGCTGTTCCAATCGGGTTGTCAGATCACGCAGGGCGGCTTCGTGCGCCAGGCGCGCCTCGATCTGATCTTTGATCGACGCCGTCATCGTATTGAACGATTGCGTCAGAAAGCCCAATTCGTCATCGTGCGTAATCGGCACGCGCACGGTCAGATCGCCGGCATTGGCCTGCCGCACACCCCGCAGCAAATTCTCCAATGGCACCACCAGGCTGCGCCGGAAGAAGACAGGAAAAACCAGCAAGATAAACAGGCTGGCGGCGATGACCACGCCGATGAACTGCATGCTCCTGGCGTGGATCGGCGCGTTGGTTTCGGCCTCACTGAAGACGGCCTCGTACGCAGCGCCGTTCACCGTGAACGAATAGCCGAGGTATTGATAGTAGCTGCGGGCCGGATGGTGCCCCACATACCGGTGTGGCATCCGCAGCGGCTTCCCCAGGTCCAGATAGTAATCGTACTGAGAGCCCCACAACGCAGGCTGGTCAGGCGCACGCGCCTCGCGCTGCACAGCTTCAGCCGTCAGCGGCGCGAGATCAACTTGATCGGCGCGCTGATAGATCGGAGCGGTCACCGGGCCGACGGCCAGCACGCTCACGATCGAGCCCGGCAACCCGGTCAAATCATTCGCCTGCACAGCCCGTTGTGCAATTTCAGTCTCCATCAAACGCGTGGCTTCACTATCCAGCGTTGCGCCGTGAACCTCCAGCAGGCCAATCGCGCCCAGTAAGGCCAGGACGGTCACCAGCGACAGGCCAATCAACCGGGTGATCAGGCTCGGTTGATGCACGACATGATCCCAGGTGGAATAGACCAGCACCACTTCCATCGACAGCAGGGACAGCCCAATGATAAACGTATCCAGCGGCATCGGCAGCAGACCTGACATGCCCAGGCCGGAAGCGATCGCTTGCGTCAGACCGAAGACCAGCGCCAGCGTCATATTGCGCAAGGCGCGGACACGGTCCGGCGCGGTGCGGCGCACGACGATCGAGCGGCGTACCGCCACCCCCAGCGCCAGCAGCATAGCCGCGCCCAGCATAGACTCATGCGCCGGATCTGCACGGAGGCCAAAGGCGCGCTGGATGGCGATCTGACAGGCGAACCAGAGGCTATAGCCGGCCGAACCGATCGCCAGCCCAACGCCCACACTTAACACCAGACGCGCCTCAAGCGATCGGACCGGCTGCGGATAATGATACAGAAAGCCAATCACCGAAACCATGGCCAACACGACTGCTGCGTTGGTGGCGGGATATAACGCCACCCCCCACACCACCAGGGCCGTACTTAGAAACCAGACCAGCATGGACAGAGTCAGGCCGCCCAGTCCGCCTATCATAAACCAGGTGGCCGGGGTCTTGTTCCTGAAGCGCAGCAGGGAATACGTACTGATCAAACCAACAATGAACAACGGCACACTAACGAAGGCAAAGGCGCCGATGCTCAAGGTCAAAGGGATGTCCATGCAGAACACTTCGGGGTTGAGGATTTGGTGGCGCACATTGTAGCACGGCCAATCATTGCGGCCAAATCTGCCGCCTCAAGACGGCTGTGGAGCATCAATGATGGCGTCAAACAGGGCTTCGGCGGTGAAGCCGGCCAACAGCGCCGGCATGGCCAACGCCCGGGCCGTCCGCTGCTGTTCCTGGTTGTGGATGATGATGGTGCAGCGCGGCGGCGGCGACAACGTCTTAAGCAGCAGGCCGAATGACCAGAGGGCCGGGTCGGCTAAATCGGCGTCGAGGAGGAGGCCGTCGGGAACCCGTTGCGCGATGCAAATGCACCCTTCGGCGATGGTGTCGACGATCTGCACGCACGCGATGCGCGGTTCAGCCTGCACCAGGATGCGCAGGCTGTCGCGGAAGGGGCCGGGCGGCGCGACGATGAGCAACTGTCGACAGGCAGACATGGGGTTAGCGTATCACACGCTGCGCACGGTCGGTAGGAGGAAAAGTGGGTATTTTACTGGGAAGAAATGACCAGATCATTACCCACTTTCCCCCGTTGTGCCCGCTAGGTCAAATCGGTATCATTGACAATCGGGAGTCAAGTAAACCGCGCAGCGTATTTAACACAAGCCATCGGACTTTAGACCCCGTCTCATTCTGACGATCAAGTTCATTAAGGAGAATCATCATGCCCAGGCAGATCAAGCCCGTCGTGTCTCGCGTTTTGATTGTGATCGCGTTTCTGACCGTGCTCTATCGCGCAGCGGATGTGCCAGCCGCACAGGCCGCCACGCGGATCGTGAATGATTGTTCCGCGCCGAGCGGAGCTGCCGGCCGATTGGTTGAGGTGATCAACGCCGCGATTGCCGGCGATACGATCACCTTCTCGTGCAGCGGCACCATTACGCTCAGCGCCACCCTCGTCATCGACAAGAACTTGATCATCGATGGCAGCGGGCAAGCGGTGACTATCAGCGGCGGCGATGCGGTGCGCGTGTTCATCGTCAACAGCGGCCAGTACGTCACGCTGAGCCACTTGACGATTACACATGGCCGAACCACCAGCAACGGCGGCGGCATCGCCAACTGGGGCATCCTGACGATGACCGATAGTACGCTCTCGGCCAACTGGGCCGGTGGCAGCACCACCGCCCCCACCTATGGCGGCGGCATCTACAACACAGGTGTGATGACGGTGTCCAACAGCACTGTGTCCGGCAACGTGGTCGCTAACGAATACGCATGGGGGATGTTCGGCGGCGGTATCGCCAATGACGGACAGCTCGTCGTGATGAACAGCACCGTGAACAGCAACGCAGCCTACACCTGGAATTTGCCTGGCTGGGGTGGCGGCATCTACAACACGAGCAACCTGACAGTGGTCAACAGCACCGTAGCCAGCAACTCAACCTACAGTCCCGCCCCCGGTATAGGTTCCGGCGGCGGTATCTTCAGCAATGGGGGAAGTGTGACGCTGGTGAACAGCACGCTGTACAACAACGATACC
>JAUQXD010001121.1 GCA_030834835.1 Thermoflexales bacterium
GCGCAAACGCGGCACCGGCGGCGTCCACGGCATGCCAAACCGCCGCTCGATGTGCGCCTGCACCTGTGTACCCAACCCCAGCATAAAGCGGCCCTTCGACTGCGCGGCCAGATCCCACGCGGTATGCGCCACGATCAACGGGCTGCGCGCAAACGCGATGGCGACCGCCGTGCCAAACTGCAAGCGCGTCGTTGCGGCGGCGGCGTGCGTCAGCGGCAAAAACGGATCGTGCTGCGTCTCGCTCGTCCAGATCGCGTCAAAACCGATCGATTCTGCGGCGCGCGCCAGCGCGGGCACATCATTCAACGGTGTGGCAAATCCCAGCGAGGCGTCGAGTTTCATTACGCTTTCTCCTATTGTGAAGCGTGGTGCGTGCTAC
The DNA here is from genome assembly GCA_030834835.1 of Thermoflexales bacterium. Classification (GTDB taxonomy): domain Bacteria; phylum Chloroflexota; class Anaerolineae; order Fen-1058; family Fen-1058; genus JAGOBP01. The sequence continues at coordinate 380 of JAUQXD010001121.1, forward strand.
GTGTTGCGTGGCGTTTTACACAGCACGCACCACGAACCACGCACCACGTTTACTCTTCCCACTTCGTCACATCGTTCAGCGCCTGCGCCTCATCATCAGTCAACTTCCAGTCCAACACCCCCTCCCTCTCGCGCCACTGCTCGATGGTGTTGACGCCGATGATGGGGCTGCTGATGGCGGGCTGCTGCTTCACCCAGACCAGCGCCACTTGCAGCACGCTCTTGCCGCGCGCCGCCGCAATCTCGTCGAGTTTGTCGATCACGGCAAAGTTCTTCTCCGTCAGCGCGTGCCGCAAATTCCAGCCGCGCGTGCCCTCTGTCACTTCCACACCGCGACGATATTTGCCGCTGAGCAAGCCGCCCGCGATAGGCGAATACGGAATCACGCCGATGCCGTATTTCAAACACACGGCCTGATGCTCACGCTCGAACTCGGCGCGATGCACCAGATTGTAGTGCGGCTGAAGCGAATCGTAGCGCGCCAGATTGAGCCGATCGCTCGTCCACAATGATTCCATCAAATGCCACGCCGGCAAATTGGAGCAACCGATGTAGCGCACCTTGCCCGCCCTCACCAGATCATCCAGCGCGCGCAGCGTCTCATCGAGCGGGGTGTGCTCATCCCAGAAATGCGTCTGATACAGGTCGATGTAGTCCGTCTGCAAACGACGCAGCGAGGCATCGCACGCATCGAGGATATGTTTGCGGCTCAAGCCTTGATCGTTGGGGCCGGAGCCCATCGGGCCGCGTACCTTGGTCGCCAGAATGATCTGATCGCGCTGTTTGGTTTTCAGCCATTCGCCGATCAACTCTTCGGCCACGCCGCCCGGATTGCCCGGCGCCCAGCGCGAGTAGACATCGGCCGTGTCGATGAAGTTGCCGCCCGCATCCACAAAGGCATCCATCACGAGCGCGCAGTTTTCACGCGGTGCGGTCCAGCCAAAGTTCATGCTGCCCATACAGAGTTCGCTGACTTGCAGGCCGGTGCGGCCCAGATGCTTGTAGTCCATGGCGCTCCTTGTGTCTTGGTCAATTGGTAAATTAGTAGATTGGTACATTGGTCAGCCGAGCACCAGTTACCAATCTACCAATGTACCAGTTACCAATTTACTGATCACAAATACCCCTTCGCCTTATACCAATCGTAGCATTCTTGCAGCGCGGTTCGCACGGGCGTGCACGGCGCAGGCAGACCCAATTCGCGTTGCGCCTTCGATGAATCGAACCACAAGAACTCTTTCGTCAGGCGCATTTGCTCTCCGCTCAGCGGCAACTTCGGGCCGACGATGGCCGTCGCCAGATCGAGCGCGGCCGCTGCGATGGGGATGGTCCATTTAGGCTGCATAAAACGCGGTAGCTTTACGCCAACGATGTCGCAGGCCATCTCGATCGTCTGTCGATTCGTCAGGTTTTCACCACCGAGGATGTAACGCTCGCCCGATCGG
>JAUQXD010001122.1 GCA_030834835.1 Thermoflexales bacterium
AGCCGCCGATTGACAGCGCGAACCAGCCGACTAACAAGGGTGCGGCGGTCGAGACACCGGACGCGATCACGTTCGCTTCCGAGAGGGCGATAGCGCGCCGCTCGCCATGTTGTTCCGATAACGCAGCCGGCACGATGGCGAGGATCAACGACCCGATCAAGCCCATGAAAAAGGCCGCGCCGATGGTGATGACAGGCGTCTGGCCGATCACGAGCAGCACCGCACTCACGCTCATCCCGATCGCGCCGATCCACAACGAACGCCAGCGACCCAGCGGCTGAATGACCAGGTGTCCACCCAGACCAATCGCCAGGATACCCACCGCAAAGGCCGTGAAATGCAGGCTGCTGACGGTGTACGACAGGGCCAGTTCATCTTTCAAAAACGGCGTGATGGGGCCGAGGACATTGAGGAAGTAACTGAAGAACGCCAGCAGCAGATACGCCAGCCAGGTAAAACGATCGCGTTGAAAAGTTTGAGGCATAACGGCCAATGTCTGATTGATTGGTGCTTGCCGTCGATTGCGCCAGGCGGCCCGCCGCAGCGTCGCCGCGGACACGGGCAAATCGACGGCAAGCTGGCGCTAAGCCCGCGACGCGGGCTTGATCGTTGGTAGCCGTCGGCTTATAGCCGATGGCGGTTAATGCCAGTCACAGATAACATGGCGCGGTGATCGTTGCTCGTTCTCAGCGCGTCAGCGCCAGGAAGCGGCGATTCTGATTGCTGGTGTCAAACAGCGGATCAAATACCAGCAACAGATCGGACTCGTCTACTTTGGCCTGCACGATGATCCAGCCTTCCGCTTCACCGCCCGGATACAGGGTTGCATCCAACGCGGGTTCCGGGTCCACCACCGATGGCGCATCATGCAGCACATGGGTGCTGCCCAGCGTTTTGAAGTAGCCGCTATAGATGCGGCCCGTCTTATCTTCGGCCCGGATGTACTGCGCCCGCACGCGCACGGCCACATACTCCATGCCCATTTCCGGCGGTTTATTGAATTGATTGACGGCCTGCGCCATCGACCAGGCCGCTTCGCCGCGTACAGCTTCCAACGCCGTAATGATCCACTCCGTGGTCACGACCGATTCACCCAACGGCGCGGCCTGCCCGCGCGTGCGGCCCAGCTCGATCGGCAACACGCGATCGGCTGCGGCCTCGATCGGGAGCGCGGCGCCTTCGCTCAACGCCACATACACGCGCTTCGTGGTCGTATCCGACAACGGGTCCCAGATCAAGATTAACTGGCTTTCGTCTTTCACAATCGAATAGACAACCCAGCCTTCAACTTCGCCGCCCGCAAAGACTTCGGCGGCCAGGCGGGGTGTGGGCGCCACGATGCCGGGCGACGAATATTCAGTGCGCGCCGAACCTGCCACCCGAAAGTCGCCGGCGCGAATCTCGTGCGAGGCCTGATCGGTGTGGACGCTCTTCGCGCGCAGCCGCACCAACAGATATTCGCGACCGACCGGCGCGGCTTTGTTAAATTGATTCGCCGCGCGAATCGCCTGCGCGGCGGCTTCACCACGCAGCACGGCTAACACCCGCACTTCCCAGCCGGCCGAGACAAACACACTCGACGGCGGCAGCGGGCGGCTGACGCTGCGGCCCGGCTCCGGTGTGGGCGTCGGGGCGGGCGTCGGCGTTGAAGTCGATGTCGGCACGGGCGTCGCTTTGGGCACGCGCGTGGCTTCGCGGGTCGGCGGCACGGCGCTGGCGATGGCCTGCGTGATCGTCGGCGCGGCACGGCTGATCAATAACGCGGCCGTCACGATGGCGCCACACACTACCGCGCCCAGCCCCAACACGATGAGCAACTCGGTGCGCTTCAAGCCCAGATAACGCGGCGTGGAATCAGGTCGCTGAGAGTCCATAACTAACCTCGATGAAATGATGCCGCCGATTATAACATTGGCGCAGCGTTAAGGCGCTGGTGGCCGCGCCGCACGCTGTCGTCGTCGTTCCAACAACGCTCGAATGCGCGTGTGGCGTTCGCGCGTGAGCGGATAAAACCACGCCATCGCGATCGCGCTGACCAGCAACAGCGCGCCCATCGGCCCGGTGAGAAACCGCATGGCGGCCAGCGCGCTATCGCTTTGCTGAAAGACGGCCGCACCCTGATCGGGCGATACATAGCCGAACCAGCCCAGCACTTGCAGCGCCAGAAAGATCGCCAGCGCGCCCGTCAATTTGCGCACAAAGTTCTTCACGCCGTAGTAGATGCCTTCGTGACGGCGGCCCGTGCGCAATTCATCCCACTCGATCACGTCGGGAAAGATCGCGTCGGGCAGCACGTGCGCCGTGCTGACGCTGATCCCGGCCAGCACCGCCAGCACCAACACAAAGTCCACCTGCCCCGGCTGCGCCGTAAACAGAATCAACTGCACTACGGCCCAGAAACTCATGCCGATCATGTAGGCCACGCGCTTGCTCAGCTTGCGCGCCAGCCACGTCCAGAACGGCAGCGCCACCACCGCCGTGATCAACAGCAACCCCAGTACCGCCGATTCCAGTGTGAACGATTCGCCGAATAGATTGACCTTCGCCAATCGATCGCCGCGCGCCACCCAGTACGTCAGGAAAAACGGCAGCATCAACGCGACCAGATCGAAGGTGATCCAGTTGAGCATGTATAAGCCCGTCGCAAATCGAAACGGGATGTTGCTCCACGCGGTGCGCACGGTTTGGCGAAACGGCACCACCCGATCGGCTTCGGCGGCGTCCGCGTACCGTTCGCGTATGACGAGGCCAATCAACAGGAACGGAATCGCCGCCAGTCCGCCAAACAAAGCCGCCACCGCGAGGTAGCCTTGCTGCGCCGTGCCACCTCCGCTCACCGTGCTCTTGACGATCATCGGACCAAGCACCGCCGTCGCCAACGACGCGAGCAAATTGAAGAACATGCGAAAGCCGGTCAGGCTGGTGCGCTGATCGTAATCGGGCGCGATTTCGGGCGTCAGCGCGTAATAGGGCACCACGACCAGCGTTTGAAACGTATCGCTGAGCATGTAAGCCAACATCACCACGATCGTCAAGACGATTTGATTGTCGATGGGCGGCGCCCACCACAACAGGAGGAAACCCAGCCCATATGGGATGGAAAAGAACAAGAGAAACGGCCGGCGGCGGCCCCAGCGCGTCTTCAACCGATCGCTGATCGTCCCCACGACGGGATCGTTGATGGCGTCCCAGATCACGCCGATCAGCGCCGCGACCGACGCGAGCCGCGCGTCCAGACCCACCGTGTCGGTGAGAAAGATGGCGTAGAAAATCTGGCGCAGCGTGCCAAAACTGGCGAGGCCCCACTCACCGTAGCCGTAGATCAACTTGGTCCAAACAGACAACTTCGGCGTGGTCGTCGTCATGTCTCCTCCCAGTTATTGATCCACCAATCTACACGAATTTGCTCCAATCATTCGCGCTGATTCGTGTGGATTCGTGGATCACTTGGTCAGTTGATCGAGCAGATCGATGACCATCTCGCGCAGGTCGCCGCGATTGGGCAGCGTGCCGATCAGGCCGTACATCGCCGCCGAACGCTGCGGGAGACCATCGCCCGATGCGCCCACCAACGACGAGGTTTTCGACGTTAAGCGACTGACCCATTTTTCAGGCAATGTCTTCGCGGCCACATTCGCGGCCTTCACCATGACCCGATTGGTCACCTTGCGCAGCGTCGGCTTGCGCGCTTTGGCCGCCGCCTCGCCCAGATCGCCCAAGAACGCATCGGCCACAGTCGCATGATATGGACTCACCGTCAGATGCAGGCTGGGCGGAAACTGCTGTCGATCGAGATGCCAGCCGCGCGCTGTCAACTCATCGCCCACTTCATACACGTCGAGTGACTCTGAACCGATCGCCATCACGCTCATTTCGGGATCGCTCAGCACACGCAGGCCGTCGATGGCGTTGATACCATCCCGCAGTTTGATCACGGTCTGCATCACCTGATCGGTCAATTTCAGATAGCCCGCTTCGCCCAGATAATTCAACAGCGCCCACGCCGCCGCGATCGGCCCGCCCGGCCGTGTGCCCGTCATCGACGGCGAGACGTAAATGCCGCCCGACCAATCGGTGTACGCGAAGTATTGATGTCGCCGTAAATCACTGTTGCGATACAGGATGACGGACGCGCCCTTGGCCGCATAACCGTACTTGTGCAAATCGGCCGAGATGGAGGTAACACCGGGGATCGAGAAATCAAAGTCGGGCACGGGATAACCCAGTTTACGCACAAAGGGTAAGAGCATGCCGCCGACACAGGCATCGGTATGAAACAGCACGTTGTGCCGCAGCGCGGCCTGCGCCAACTCGCGAATCGGATCGACCACGCCCTGTGGATACGATGGGGCTGAGCCAACCATCAAGATCGTGTTAGGCGTGATGGCCTGCTCCATTGCGGCGACATCGGCACGGAAGTCTGCGCGAACCGGCACCCGGATCGATTTGACGCCGAAGTAGTGGGCGGCCTTCTCGAACGCGGGATGCGCCGACGCAGGCAACACCATGTCGGGCGCGGTGATGTGCGACTTAACAGCGCGGGCGTATTCACGCGCGGTCAACACCGCCATGAGCAGGCTCTCAGTGCCGCCCGTCGTCATGTTGCCGACGGCGTTGGCATCACCACCTAACAGTGCCGCCACCATCGCCACGACTTCAGTCTCGAATTTCTTCAGGCTGGGGAAAGCCGTCGGATTCAGACCGTTCTCTGAGAAGAACAACGTGTAGGCGTCTTTCAACACGTCGCTGACTTCATCGCCCGCGTTGAACACCAGACTGAAGACGCGGCCTTCGCGCCAGCGCACGTCCTTGTCGCGCGCGGCTTGCATCGTGTCGAGGACTTCGGTTTTGGATCGGCCTTGAGTGGGTAAGGGCGTCATGGGCAGCCTCTGTTGGTCGGCGTTACGCAGTACGCATTACGTGGTACGTGAGGTGCGTCGATTATAGCATCGTGTCACCCAAAACCGATCACCGGTTGCCGCCCGTTGACGCGGCAGGTACAATTGACTGAACCTGACCGAACGAGGTGACACATGGAAGACGAGATCTGGGCAACGCTGCACCGGCATTTGAAGAGTATCTTCGAGCGGGACAGCAAAACCTATGTCGATACGACGGGAGAAGACCTCTCATTGTATGAGTGGTGGGTGACACCGCATCGCCAGGACGGGCTGGACTTTCACACCTTCATGATCGAGCATAGTTGGGCGGGCAGCGGCGATTATCGCTACGATCTGCTCGAACCGCGATTGCAACTATACGGCGACACCGCGATTGTGAGTTATACCTTCATGCTCAGCCGTGCGAAACCCGAAGGCGGTGTGGAACATCGCACGCACAACGAAAGCCGCGTCTTAATCAAGCGCGAGGGCGCATGGCAGATCGTGCACGTGCATAAGTCGCCCGCGTGGCAGGCGCCATTTGAGCCGAAGTAGATAGCGTCACACCGCACTGCACACAGTGGGTGCAAGTGTTGCGAAGCGCGTCCTTTGCGCTGAAGCAATCTCGTGCAGACGCGGAGATTGCTTCGCACGTCCTGTCCGCGAAGCGGGGGCGCGCTTGGCGAACAACGCTCGCAATGACGCCGCTCTTGTCGAATCATCTCAAATCCTATAAAATACCCGCGCCCGCCGAAACACTCGGCGGGTTCTTATGTGTGAGGTGAAAGATGACTGTGTGAGTGCGCGATCGAATCGCCGAATTGATCAAAACTGCTGTCACTGCGGCGCAGGCGGCCAACGCCCTGCCCGGTTTTCCCGTGCCCCCGATCGAGTTGGCGCGTCCCAAAGTGGCCGCCCATGGCGACTACAGCAGCAACATCGGCATGGCCGTGGCGAAAGCGGCCAAACTCCCGCCGCTGAAGATCGCGGAAACGATCGTGGCGCATCTACCCGCCGCCGAATTTGTCGGCAAGGTTGATGTGGCCGCGCCCGGCTACATTAACGTCACACTGTCGGAAACGTGGCTGGCGAATCAAGTTGGCGCGATTGTGCAGGCCGGGCCGGCGTGGGCCAACTTATCGATCGGGCAGAGTCTGGACGTTCAAGTGGAGCATGGTTCTGCCAACCCGACCGGCCCACTTACGATCGGCTCAGGCCGCAACGTCGTCATCGGTGACACGCTGGCGAATCTGTTTGAAGCGTGCGGCTATCAAGTCCATCGCGAGTACTACGTCAACGATGTGGGATCGAAGGTGCGCAAGTTCGGCGCGACGTTGTACGCGCGTTACGCGCAGGCGCTGGGTCTGGACGAACTCCTGCCGTCTGAATTTTACCCCGGCGATTTCCTCATCGAGATGGGCAAAGACTTCGCGCGCGAGTTTGGCGACAAGTATGTAAACGTGCCGCGGGATGAGGCGCTGCAAACGCTGGGCGAGATCGGCACGCAGCGCGTGCTGGAGCATGTCAAGCAGACGTGCGAGAAGTTGAACATCCACTATCACAACTGGTATTCCGAGCGCAGCCTGTACGACAGCGGCCTGTTTGCCAGAGTCTACAAAATGCTCGAAGAAAAAGGCATGTTGGTAGAGAAGGACGGCGCGATCTGGTTTGCGTCGCCGGAGCTGGGTGAAGACAATGACGCCGTCATCATCCGATCTGCGCAGATCATTCCCAATCCCGAAGATCGACCGACGTACTTTGCCTCCGACATCGCCTACGTGTGGGATAAACTTGTGCTGCGCGGCTTCGATAAAGCGGTCTACGTCTGGGGCGCGGATCATCACGGCGACAAGCCGCGCGTGCTGGCCGCCGCCAAAGCACTGGGACTTGATCCGAAGCGTGTGGGCATCTTGCTGTATCAACTTGTGACAGTCATGAAAGACGGCGTGGAGCAGCGCGGATCGAAGAGCGCGGGCAATGCCGTCGCCCTGCACGACGTGATCGAGGATGTGGGCGCGGACGCCGTGCGCTTTATGCTGCTGACGCGCACCATCGATAGCAAGCTGCTGTTTGATCTCACGCTGGCGAAGGAACACTCGGATAAGAACCCGGTGTACTACGTGCAGTACGCGCACGCGCGAATCGCCAGCATTCTGCGCTTGGCCGCTGAACGGCTGGCGAGTGTAACGCTGCCATCCGAGCCTGATTTGCAGTTGCTGACGCATCCGGCCGAGTTCGCGTTGATCCGCAAGATGCTGGAACTGCCCGTCGTCATCGATCAGGCCGTGCGTGATCTGGCGCCGCATCATCTGACGTATTACGCGCAGGATTTAGGCTCCGCCTTCAGCCAGTTTTATCGCGATTGCAAAGTCGTCGATGCGGACGCGCCCGCCCTCAGCGCCGCCCGACTGCAACTGTGCTATGCAGCCAAGATCACTCTGGCGCGGACGCTGGCGCTGATGGGGATGAGTGCGCCGGAGGCGATGTAGAAGTTGGAAGTTAGAGGTTGGAGGTTGGAGGTTGGAAGTTGGAGGTTGGAGGTTGGAAGTTAGAGGTTGGAGGGGCTTATGCCGATTAAGAGTTATCGCGACCTTGAGGCCTATCAACGAGCAAGAAATCTGATTGTGCCCATTCACGAACTGATTGAAAGGCTGCCCTCCACCGAGAAATTTGGGTTATGCGATCAGATGCGACGTGCCAGCAAGTCCGTCGTTGACAACATTGTTGAAGGCTACAGTCACAAAGATACACCGGTCAAAATGAAATCTTTCTGGCGCATCTCGATGGGTTCGGCCAATGAGATGGTCGAACATCTCGAACAAACGGCCTTGCTCAAGTATGCACCAGCAGAATCAGTTCAGCCCATGATTGACGAATACACTATCGTCGCTAAGCAGCTCAACAAACTCATTCACAATTGGCGTTAGATTCGGGCCAAGAGATCTCACTCCAACTTCCAATCTCCAACATCCAACTTCCAAAGGGAGACCCAATGACTATCCAACCCGACCACTGGATTCGCAAGATGGCGACCGAGCATGGCATGATCGAACCGTTCGTCGAGAAGCAGGTCAGCAATCATGTGATCTCGTACGGCGTGTCGTCGTATGGCTACGACATCCGCGTCGCCGACGAGTTCAAGATTTTCACCAACGTTTTCAGCGCCGTCGTCGATCCCAAACACTTCGACCCGAAGTCGATGGTGGACTTCAAAGGCAACGTGTGCATCATCCCGCCGAACTCCTTCGTACTGGCACGGACGATCGAGTATTTTCGCATCCCGCGCAACGTGCTGACGATCTGTCTGGGCAAATCGACTTACGCACGCTGCGGCCTCATCGTCAACGTGACGCCCTTCGAGCCGGAATGGGAGGGCTACGTGACGCTGGAAATCAGCAATACCACGCCCCTGCCCGCCA
>JAUQXD010000006.1 GCA_030834835.1 Thermoflexales bacterium
AACCGGCAGGCGTGCCCGCCTTGCGCAAGGTCATCTCCGAAGATGCAGGTAAGCGTCGCGGACTTGAATTCAAGACGTCGCAGGTGGTCATCGGGCCGGGGGCTAAACCCGCCTTGTTTTTCCCTACGCTCGCGCTCGTTCATCCCGGCGATGAGGTGATTTATCCTGATCCGGGTTTTCCCACGTATGAAGCGATGATCGGCGTAGCGGGCGGCGTAGCCGTGCCCGTGCCGTTGGATGAAGAAAACGATTTCGCCTTCAACCTCGATCGGTTTGACGCCGCCCTCAGTCCGCGCACGCGCATGATTGTGTTAAATTCCCCCAGCAATCCCACGGGCGGCGTGCTGTCGCGTGAGGTGCTGGAGCACATCGCCGCGGCGGCGCGTCAACGCGACATCTGGGTCTTGGCCGATGAGATCTATGCGCGCCTCGCGTTTGATGCACCCGTGATCAGCATCGCGTCACTGCCGGGGATGGCCGAACGCACGATCATTTGCGACGGCTTCTCCAAGACGTATGCGATGACGGGCTGGCGCTTGGGCTTTGGCATCATGCCGGAAGCGCTGGCCGAGCGCGTCGAATTGCTGCTCACACACTCGATCGGCTGCACGGCGACCTTCACGCAATACGCGGGCATCGAGGCGGTGTTGGGGCCCCAAGATCAAGTCGATACCATGGTGGCCGAATACAAGCGCCGCCGCGATTTCTTCGTTGCGGGCCTCAATGCGCAGCCGGGCATCAAGTGTCGCTTGCCGCAAGGCGCGTTTTATGCCTTCCCCAATGTGTCGGCCTTGGGACGCACCTCTGATTGGCTGGCGGATTATTTGCTGTCGGAAGAGGGCGTGGCCGCGTTGCCGGGCACAGCCTTCGGCGCGGGCGGCGAGGGTTATCTGCGATTCTCCTTCGCCAAGTCGATGGAGAATCTGGGGCTGGCGCTGGAACAGATGGCAGAGGCGTTGGGCAAGTTGAGCGTGTAATCGTAGGGGCGAAGCGCGCTTCGCGGCCAGTCGATTCAGTCGTTTAGCCTGATTTCGTGTGCGAATGCTTCGCCCTTACCAAACGACCAATTCCTTCGACACAGAGTGAGTGGGTATTTGCATGAGAGAGCAAACTCGATTCGCAATTGTGAGCACCGCTTATGGCGTCGGTATGGTTCTTGTCGGCGTAGGACTAGGCTTGCTGTTTCTCACTCAGACGCAAATTGACTGGGTAATTCATAGGCTACTTAGTCCCATGCTCGTTGTTGGCATTTTCGGCGCAGTCCTTGGCGTCATCGCGGGCATACGTGGGGCGAGGATTTTGTCGAAGAGTGAATCACAGTTAAGATTCATCCCACATTATTCTGTTCGAGAAATGGACTCAAAAAGCGAATATCGGACGTTGTTCTACGTGATGTGTGTGTTGGTTCTGGGGTTCGTACTATGGAACGAGATACTCACGCAGGATTTGGCGCAGATGGCAAGCCATTCAATGCTCGTTCTAATCCCATTTGGTGTATTTGTTTCCGTGCTCTTTGGGATCAGTGTTGTCTGGCTGCTTGTTTATCGACTGTGGTCAAAGTGACCATTTGGTGGACGGCTCTGGCCGAAAATGAAATGCGCTATTGTGTATCGCAGGAGTCTG
>JAUQXD010001123.1 GCA_030834835.1 Thermoflexales bacterium
GAAGACGTTCCGCAAGGGCGTGGGCGAGTTCAAGATCGTGGCGCAGGGCCGCTCGGCGCACGCGGGCGTCGATCACCCCAAAGGGCTGAACGCCATCGAAGAACTGGCGCACCAGATCATCAAGTTGCAGGCGATGACGGACTATGAACAGGGCACCACTCTGAATGTGGGTACCATCACCGGCGGGACGGCCAGCAACATGGTGCCGGACCACGCCGAGATGGAGGTGGACTTCCGCGTCTCCCGGTTGAGCGAAGTCGAGCGGCTGATGCCGGCGATTCTGAACATGCAGCCCGCCATCCCGGGCATGAGGCTGACGATCTCGGGCGGACTGAACCGCCCCCCGATGGAGCGCACGGCGACAATGATTGCGACGTTTGAGCAGGCGCGACGGCTGGGCGAAAGCCTCGGCTTGAAGTTGGAGGAAGGCGCGACCGGCGGCGGCAGCGACGGCAATTTCACATCCGCGCTGGGCACGCCCACCCTCGACGGGATCGGGGCGCGCGGCGATGGCGCACACGCCGTTCACGAGCACATCGTCATCGAGAGCCTGGCCGAGCGTGCCGCGCTGCTGGCGACCATCTTCACGCAGTGGGTGTAGCGCCGATGACGGCGCAGATGGCGTCTCAACCAGATTGTTTTACGTGCCACCAGTCCGATCGGGTGGAGAAGGTCAGCGTCATTTTTGGCAACAGCGCCGCTTACCCAACGCTGGCGCCCCGTTTGAAGCCGCCCGCCGAACCGGATCGCCCGCCGGGTAAATTCAACCTGTCGCAAAACGAAGTGCTGCTGGTGCTGATCGTGGGCTTTTTTACTGCGGGTATCGGCTGGATTGTTATGCCGCTGGTACTGTGGCAAGGCTGGCGTGACCGGCAGGCGCGCTATCCGCGCCTTCACGCGGAGTGGCAGGCGGCGCTGCACCATTGGACCGAGTTGTATTATTGCGCCCGGTGCGATGTGGTATTTGCGCCCGCTGTGCTGCCAACCCGTACCCTGCCTCCAGCCTGTCCACAGTGCGGGGGCGGGTTGCACTCGGATGAAGCACAGTGGATCGACGCCGAGAGCGCGGCGTGTCCGTGGTGTGGGTCAGTGGTGAAGGCCGACTAAAGTCGTCGCTCCCCACTTCACTGCTGTGTCTTCAATTCCTCGACGACTTGCACCAACCGATCCAATGTAAGAATATTGGAAGCGTGCTCCATGAACTCGCGCACGGTGGGAGTGTACACGCGCAGCGCGATGACCTGCGGCCCGATCGGATCGCTGCCCGCCGCGCCCGGTTGATCGGCATACGCCCCGTAGAACGCAAAGTAGGCCTGATTGATCTTGCGAATGCGGTAGCCGTTGGAATTGATGATCTGCCGCTGCGTTTCCATGTAGGTCTCGGCTTCAACAATCTTCGCTTCGGCCTCATCGGCTTGCCCCTGTTGCTTTAACTCGCGCGCTTCGGCCAATAACTTATCCACCTTGATGCGCGTGTCGCGCAGCGTGCGGCTGAAACTAAATTGCTGTGGCTGCGCTGAGGTCGTGGGCGGCTGCGGTGGTTCCGGCTCGGGAATGGTCAACGGCGTTGGCTCCACCAGATCGGGGAAGGTGCGCTGCAACTCGTCCCGATAGAACCGGCGCATCACCTTCAGGCCGATCTCGTCGCCGAACACCGAGGCCACCGTTTCGTTGATCGTGCGCAGATTTCCGCCGTCTTCGGCCAGGTAACTGTAACCCAGCGGCCGCAGGTACAACCAGTGGTGTGACCACTCGTGCGCAGTCGTTTGCAGCAGCCACAACAGTTCGGTCGTTTCCAGAATCATCGCCGGATAGTCGGCCAGCCCGCCGATGGGCACCACCAGCGCCGATTGGTTGGTGTCGCTCAGCACCGCCGTTTCAATCGCCTCGGCCTGATCGACCTTGAGACCGGCCGCCAGACCTTCGCCGGTCACCCGCTTGATCTCATCGCGCGGTGAAATGATCAGGATGTTGGGCAGAGGGGTGATGCGCGCCGCCACCGGCGGAATGACTTCACCGCCAAGGCCAAAGCCTTCCTCAACCAGAACCGCCGAAATCTGTTGTTGAATGATCGCTTCAGCGGTGGGTCGGCGCTGCTCGATGTCAGCGCGGATCGCATCACGTTGAATGCGCAGCTCCGCCGACGCCGCAGCCGGATCCGTGATCGCCGCATCGGCGTAGATTTGACGCACGCGGCCTTCCAGGTCGTAGTAGTCGCGGGTGGCCTGCATGTAATCAAGCACGAACTGGCGGCGCTGATCGTCGTCGAGGTAACGATCGACTGGCACGGCGATCTGCGCGCCCTTTTCAGCCAGCGCCTCGAGCGTCCACTGCATGAAGTCGAAATACTGGTTGCCCACGGCGCGCGCCAGGCGTGTTTCATCTGCACCCGGTACCGGATACTCCTGGCCGATGAAGGTGGCGACCGCAAAGAAGAAAAACGCCATCGCCACCGCCCGCACGATCTTCGACACCCATTGCTTAAGACGCTTCACCGCAAACGCTCCGACTCAACCACAAGATAATCGCTTGTGTACATTATACTCGCTCGCTGCCTGACTATCGCACTGTCGGACTACGCGACTACACGACTATTGCCCTACCGAACCGTGCTATAATCGCGCTGCTATATATCTCTCACGAGCAAGGTGCTCATGCGATTCTTAGTCACGGGCGGCGCTGGTTTTCTGGGGGCCGCGTTAGCCAATCGGCTGGCGAAGGCCGGTCATACGGTGCGCGTGCTCGACGATTTGACCACGGGCGATCCCGGCCGCCTCAATTCCGCCATCCTCTTCACGCGCGGCGACGTGCTGGATGTGCCCAAACTGTGGACATTGCTTCAGGATGTGGACTGCGTCTATCACCTGGCCGCGCGCGTGTCCGTGCCCGAATCGATTCTGTACCCGCGCGAATACAACGCCGTCAACGTAGGCGGCACCGTGGCCGTGATGGAGGCGATTCGCGATGCCGGTGTGAAGCGCGTCGTGCTGGCGTCGTCGGGCGCAGTGTACGGCACGCAGACGCATCAGCCCGTGCACGAAGACCTGCCACCCAACCCCGATTCGCCCTATGCGGTGAGCAAACTGTCGGCGGAGCATTACGTGCGCACGATTGGCGCGCTGTGGAAGATCGAGACGGTGTGCCTGCGCATCTTCAACGCCTACGGGCCGGGGCAACAACTGCCGCCCTCGCACGCGCCGGCGATTCCGCAATTCTTGAAGCAGGCGCTGACGAACGGCTCGCTGGTGACGTTTGGCGAAGGCAAGCAGACGCGCGATTTTGTATACGTCGACGACGTAGTGGATGCGCTGGAAGCGGCCGCGACGGCGCGCAACATCGATCGGGAAGTCATCAACATCGGCGGCGGCGGCGAGATCACCATCGATCAAGTGATCGCCCTCATCGGCCGTATCACGCATCAATCCATCACACCCCTGCGCAATAACAGCGGCGGCGGCGTCAAACGCCTGTGGGCCAATATTGGCAAGGCTCAGGCGCTGCTGGGCTACACGCCGCGCATTTCAATGGAAGACGGTCTGCGTCTGACCATCGACCGCGACCCGCGCTTCCGAGATTTGAGCACTCCACTTAAACGAGCGACCACCGTATGACACGCATAACCGATGCGCAGCGCGCCGAAGTTGCGGCGTTCTTAAAGAAACACACGACCCTGACTATTGCCACCGTCGATCGCGAAGCGTGGCCGCAAGCCGCCAGTGTCTTCTACACCAGCGACGACGCGCTGAACCTGTACTGGGTGTCCGGTGAAAAGAGCCGCCACTCGCAGAACCTGGAGCGCGTGAGCCGCGTCGCCGTGACGATCCACAACGAAACGTGGGACTGGCGCGATATTCACGGCGTGCAGATCGACGGGCAGGCGCGGCGCGTGATCGATCCCGACGAAACCGATCGGGCGTGGGCGCTCTTCCGCGACAAGTTTCCGTTCACGGCCGAGTTCACCGATCAGATCGCGCGCAGTTCGTTCTACGTACTAAAGCCTCAATGGCTGCGCCTCATCGACAACTCCAAATACTTTGGGCATCGCGAAGAGTTTACGATACCGTGACCACGACTTCCACGCCTCGCGTTCAGAATTTGGAAAAGGCCGCGCTGCGCGGCGAGCCGTCGCACGTCTGGCGTTACGGGCAAC
>JAUQXD010000118.1 GCA_030834835.1 Thermoflexales bacterium
CATCCCCACGTGCAAACATTGATCGACGGCATGCGCTTCCGCGCCCGTCACCTCGGCCAGCAGCCACGGCTCGATGCGCCCCCCGATGATGGCGGCGGCGTCCAATACGGCCCGCGCCGACGGCGACAGCCGCGTGGCGCGCGCCAGCACGGCATCGCGCACGGTCTCTGGCACGCGGCCCGATTCGCCCGCCAAAATCTCCGTGACGAAAAAGGGATTGCCGCCCGTCTGACGATGCAGCGCGGCGGCCTCCAACGCCCGATGACCCACCAGCGTCCGCACGGCTTTCGGACAACGGTGATAGCGCCAGCCGGCGCACTGCCGTCGAAGCGCCCGCCTCGCCCAGCACGGTGCGTAACGGATGGCGCGGGCCGATCTCGTCGTCGCGATAGGTGGCGATGAGCAGCGCGCGGGTGCGCTGGATGCGGCGGCCCAGAAACTTCAACAGATCGAGCGTGGCCTCGTCTGCCCAGTGCACGTCTTCCAACACGACGATGGTCGCATCGAGTTGCAGTTCGTTGAGGACGGCGGAGAATAACGCGACCCGATCGGATTCGGCGTCCAGACGGGTGGCCCAATCGCCGCGCATTTGCAGGGCGATGTCGCGCAGCGGGCCGCGCGGGCGCGGCGTGAACAGCAGATCGCACGCCCCCCACCAGACGCGCGCCCCGCGTTGATCGCGCGTGAACTGCTCGATCAGCGAGGTTTTGCCGATACCGGCTTCGCCGCTGACGAATACGACTCGACCGCTGCCGGCGCGGGCTTCGGCCAGCGTGGCGTGCAGTGCGGCTAAACAGGGTTCGCGTTCCAGTAGCGGCATTGTCCGATTGTATGTGTCAAGCCAGCGTATGTCAATCGCTCGATTGGGTATGAGATGGGCCGGCGATTGAAATCGCGTCTACAATTACACAAAGCCGACCTTCGTCGGCTCAGTCGGCGCAGACCGACTTTGTGTTGTTGTTGTTGCGAACACTTGCACCAGCACGCAAGTGCGGTGTTCATTCGCCCGCACTGAGGTGTACTGTAACGGCGGGGCGTTGATTCAGCGTGTTTGGGGAATGGGGCACGCTGCGCGTGACATCTTGCCCTACAAATTCATGGAAGCGGCAATCTCAGGCAAAAGCGTGCGCCCTGCCCGGTGTTCTCGGCATGGACGGTGCCGCCGTGCGCTTCGGCAATCGCTTTGACGATGGCTAAACCCAGGCCGTGACCGGGATACGCCGAAGCATTGCGTCCGCGATGAAATCGTCCGAACAGCTGCGACACGTCTTCGGCGGGAATGCCGATGCCGGTATCTTCGACGGTGATCTCCACAGCCCGATCGATCGAGTGCAGGCCCAACCGGATGGTGCCACTATCGGGCGTAAACTTGATCGCGTTGTCGAGCAGGTTCCCGATCGCGCGGCGCAACTGATCGGGTTGGCCGCGCACCTCGATCGGTTGTTCAGGCAAATCGAGCGTGAAGGTTAAGCCCATTTGATCGGCCTGTGAGGCATAGACTTCGCTCAATTCGCGCACGAGTTGAGTTAGATCGAGCGGCGTTGATTCAGCCGATGTTTGCGCTTCCACGCGCGACAGATCCAGCAAACCCTGCGTCAATTCTTCCAGTCGTGTCACTTGCGCACGAGCGCGACGAATGTCTTCCAGTGGTGCAGTGGCGCGCGATTCGGCCAGTTCCAATTCGGTGTGCAGCGCGGTCAGCGGCGTGTGCAATTCGTGCGCGGCGTCGGCCACGAAGCGGCGCAGCGTCGTGATCGTGCCTTCAACGCGATCGGCCATGTCGTTGAACGAGTGCGCCAGCGTGCCGAACTCGTCGCGCGACGACACCTGCGCGCGATGGGCCAGATCGCCCGCAGCCATGCGCTGCGTGACCGTCGTCAGCGCCAGCACCGGCTGGGTAAGACGGCGGCTGATAAACCAGCCGATCACCGCCGCGACGATCACGGCCACGCTGCCCGCAATCAACCAACCCTGCGCCACGCTCTCCACGATGTCGCTGCCAACGGCCGGCCCGGCGAACGCCTCCAGATAGCCCAGCAACCGGCCGTCGACGGCGTTCAATGTCTCACGCACCCGTTGATCCGATCGACGCGGCTCGGTCGCGACTACGGCGTCAAACGTGAAGCCGAACGGTGACGACGAGACAGCCAGCATCCGCGTCTGCGACAGACCGTCGTCAAATGTCGCCGAAAATCCTGGCGGCGCAGAGGGCAGCGCTGGCACACCTTCAATCGGCGGGGGTGCGAATGGATCATCAAGCAGCGGGAACCTGGACCTGGCTGTGCCACTCACCGTGCCGCCAACATAAATGACCGTACGCGGGCCGGGCCGGGTGACCCTATCAGAGAAGAATGTCGGCGCGACCAGAATATCGACCGTGCTGGTGACGCTGGACGCAGCCAGCATCTCGCCGGCCGGGTTTAGCACACGCAGCTGCACTTGCGATAGAAACGCGAAGTTATCCAGTTGCGATTGCAGCACCTCGGGCGGGATACGAGCCGTCAGCAGTTCAGTCAGCTGCGAGCCGATGGCGCGCGCATTGCTGCGCAGATAGGCCGTCTCTTCGCGCGCGTAATAGTCGCGCAGCGTGATCAACAGCACCGCGCCCAGCGCCAGCGCCGCGATCAGCGCAATCGCCGCGTAGGTCAGGGGCAATCGCCACCGGATTGATCGGAACATGGGCCAACTCCTCAAGTAAAGAATGCCTGATCCACGAAGGGCACGAAGGAACACTAAGTTTTCCGTGGTCGTCGTGAACTTCGTAGATCAAA
>JAUQXD010001124.1 GCA_030834835.1 Thermoflexales bacterium
CCGCGCCTTGCTCCGCTGTCAAGCCATTCGTCCAGCCCCAGCCCGCATCCAGCAATTTGGTCGCGACAATGCCGGGATGCAAAGCATTGACGGTGACGCCGCTGCCTTTCAATCGTTCGGCCAGTTCGAACGTAAAAAGCACATTGCCCAGTTTGGCTACTTTATAGGCGTCTACGCTGTTGTACCGTCGTTCGCCCTGCAGATTATCGAATTTGATCTGGGCGTCGTAGTGCACCGTCGAAGCGACGTTGACGATGCGGGCCGGCACGCTGGCCTTCAATACATCCAATAGCAAATGCGTCAGCAGGAACGGCGCGAGGTGATTGACGACGAAGGACAATTCCAGTCCATCCTCGGTGATCTGCCGCTGATCGACAATCACACCAGCATTGTTGATCAGCACATGCAATCGATCGTATCTGGCGAGGATGTCCGCCGCCATTTGCCGCACGTGTCGCTGCGCCGATAGATCAGCCACCACATAATCGACGTTGAGGTTGCCCGCCGACTGACGAATGTCGTGCCGCGTTTGCAGACAGCGTTCCGCATCGCGGCCATGCACGATGATGGTCGCGCCCATCGCCGCGAGTTGCAGTGCTGTGGCCTTACCAATGCCGTCGGTTGATCCGGTGATGAGAACGATTTTATCTTTCACATTAATCTCTCGAATGATCAGTCAATTCGTCGATGATCAACTGCTCGGCGCTGGCGATCTGATCCGGGTCGCCAATCAAGCCCAGTCGGTCACCGGCCTGGAAAACTGTGACGGACTTGGGGTTGGCCAGCAGCCGCTTATCACGGAGGATAGCCACCACCGACGCGCCTGTGCGAGCGCGCAGGTTCGCCTCTGCCAGCGTCTGCCCCACCAGCTCATGACCGATCGGCAATGGCAGCCACGTAATCTCCAGACTGTCGATGGCGCTGATCAATTGGTGCAGCACGCGATGCTCTTGTTCCCCCACCGTCAGGTCGTACTGGCCGTGGCGCACGACCTGGGCATAGCGTTCCACTTCACGCAGCGGAAAGCCCAGTTGCAGCAAGGTATGCCGCAGAATCTCAAGGCCGCCCTCCAGTTCAGGATGAATGACCTCCTGCGCGCCCAACTGCACCAGGTGATTCAAACCGATCTCGGTCGAGGCCCGCGCGATGATGCGCAGTTCGGGCAGCCTGGCGTGCGCTGCGGCCACGATCATTTCGGCGGCGGCCTCATCGGGCACAGTGATGACCAGCGCGCGCGCCCGCTCCAGCCCGGCATGATCGAGCACTTCCGAGTTGGCCGC
>JAUQXD010001125.1 GCA_030834835.1 Thermoflexales bacterium
CGCAGGTCAGCGATCAGATCAGCCGCGTGGAAGAGAAAGACGACCATTTCGACTACTTCATCGATCGCTGCCCGATCTGCTGGAGTCGCAAGACGGATAAGCCGGTTTGCCACGTCTCGACCGGCGTGTTGCAAGAGGCGCTGCGCTGGGTCAGCGGTGGCAAAGAATTCCGCGTGGATGAGACGCACTGTATCGCCATGGGCGACAAGTCGTGCGTGTTTGCCGTCTATAAAGAGCCGGTCGGGTAGGGTATGTCCTCAGGCTCGAGCGGCGATCGAGGTTGGCGCCGGTTCGAATGATAGTCGTAAAACCCGCTCGGCGGGTTTTGCATTTGTATGCTGACCGAACGCGAGCCGGGGCCGTGTTCGATACCTGTGGTGGAGAGAGCTCATGACCGATCGTCTGCAGATGATGGTCGTAGAAGATGATCGCGATACCGCCGAGATGCTGACGGCGTATTTTGAAGCTCAGGGCTACGATGTGGTGTCGGTGGCCTGGGGCCAGGATGCCGTGCGATTGGCGCAGCAGGACGTGCTGCCCGATCTGATCTTGCTGGACATCCGTCTGCCAGACATGGACGGCTACGAAGTGTGCAAGCGGTTGCGCGCCCACCGCCGCACCCAGAATGTTCCGGTGATTTTTTTGACCGAGAAGCGCGAACGCAGCGATCGCCTGTCGGGGCTGGAACTGGGCGCGGTCGATTACATCACCAAGCCGTTTGACATTCAGGATTTGCGGTTGCGCGTGCGCAACATTCTGCGCCGCTCGAAGTACCAGACCCTGGTGCATCCGGTGACCGGCCTGCCGTTTGACGATCTGGTGGAAGAGCGGCTGCGTGTGATGATGACCCATCACAATTGGGCAATGTTGACCATCAGCGTGGGCGGGCTGGATGCGTTTGCCGATCGCTACGGCTTTGTGGCCCGCGACGACGCGCTGCGGGCGCTGGCCCTGATGATGAACAATACGGCGAATGAGGGCCAGGTTGACGGCGAGACGTCGTTTGTGGGCCAGTTGAGTGACACCCATTTTGTCATCGTCAGTGAGGTGACGCGCGGGGCCGATCTGCGCGAACGACTCGCCGCGCGCATCCGGCAGGCCGTGCACTATTTCTATCCGGCCAAAGAGCGCGGGTCGAGCGACGAACCACCGCCTGCCTTGAAGTTTTCGGTGGGCCTGATTACGGAACAGAACGGCCCGTATGCGGATAAAGACGCGCTGAAGGTGGCTGGTCTGCATTCAGTGCAGCCGCTGTAGAAATGAGCCGGACTTAATGGAGCTCTTCGCGCCGCGAAGGGCTTTTTTGTTTTGAGGCGGGGACGAGGATGGTATAATCTCACGCCGGGGTGATCAATGAAAGCGCTCGTCGTCGTACCGACGTACAATGAAGCCGATAATATCGCCAATTTCTCAGCGGCTATTCTGGCCCTGAGCGTGCCGCTGGACATCCTGATCGTGGATGATGCTTCGCCGGACGGGACGGGTCAGATCGCCGATCGGTTGGCGGCAGAATCCGATCGGGTACACGTGCTCCATCGGACCGGCCCGCGCGGCCTGGGTCGCGCTTACGTCGACGGGTTTCGATGGGCCATCGCGCGCGGCTATGAACGCATCATCCAGATGGATGCGGACTTTTCGCATTCGCCCAACTATTTACCCGAGATGCTGGCTAAGTCCGAGGACTACGACGTGGTGGTGGGGTCGCGTTACGTCAGCGGTGGCGGTCACGACGAGAAGTGGGAGGCCGGCCGGGTGTTGCTGTCGGCGTGGGCTAATGTGTACGCACGCGCGATCCTGCGATTGAAGGTCCACGATGCGACCGCCGGTTTCAAATGCTGGACGCGCGGCGCGCTGGAACGCATTCAACTGGAGCGCGTGAAGTCGAACGGCTATGTGTTTCAGGTGGAGATGGCGCTCCTTAGCCAGCGCCTGGGCCTGCGGGTGATCGAGATGCCCATTTACTTTGAAGACCGCCGCATCGGCCAGAGCAAGATGAGCATTCCGGTGAAGCTGGAAGCGGCCTGGCGGACGTGGCAGGTGGGCTGGCGGCATAGAAATGTACAATGAACAATGTGCAATGATCAATTGTCAATGCACAATGCTCAATTCATAATGCACCGTTCGTACTGCGTAATTCGTACTGCGTAAGCATAATGCTCCAGATGTATTGCTGGCCTCTAATCTCCAACGTCTAACTTCCAATTTCCAACTGCCAATCGATGTTACGTTCTCGCCGCGCTGATCTGCTGATTCTGGCCCTGCTGTTTGGCCTGCCGCTGATGCTGTTCTGGTCGGTGACGGTGGGCGGGCAGACGCTGCTGCCCGCGGATAATCTGTTTCAGTTTCAGCCGTGGAAAGCCGCCGCCGATCAGTTCGGCGCGCAGGTGCCGCAGAATCAACTGCTGAGCGACCTCGTTCTTGAAAATTACGCCTGGAAGAAGTTCATTGTTGAGTCGATTCAACAGCGCGAGGTACCGCTGTGGAATCCCAACTTGTTTGCAGGCGCACCGTTTCTGGCGAACGGGCAGCACTCCGCGTATTATCCCTTCTCGCTCATCTTCTATGTTTTGCCGCTGACGAATGCTTACGGCTGGTTCACGGTCTCGCAATTGTTCCTCGCGGGCGCGTTCATGTATGTGTTCTGCCGCGTGCTGGGGATTGGCCGCTTAGGCAGCGCTTTCGCGGCGATCGTGTATCAGCTGAGCGGCTTCTACATCGTCAGCGTGGTGTTCACGATGATCATCGCGGCGGCGGCGTGGCTGCCGTTGCTGCTGGCGCTGATCGAGTTGATCGTGCAGCAGCGATCGCTCTTCGGGCGGCCGGCGACGCTGCCGTGGGTGCTGATCGGCGCGGTGGCGCTAGCATGCCAGATCATGGCGGGCCACATCGAGATCACGTATTACACGCTGTTGATCATGGCGTTGTTTGCAGTGTGGCGGCTGGTGTCAACGAATGGGCAACGAATACACGAACCAGCGAATCAGCGAGTCAGCGAGTCAGCGAATCACTCGTCAATCGTCACGCACCACGCACTACGCACCACGTTAGCCGCGCTACGTCGCCCGATCATCGCGTTAGTCGTCATGGTCGTGTTGGGTGTCGGCCTCGCCGCGATTCAGATTTTGCCGCTGGCGGAGATTCTGCCGCAGAACTTCCGCGAGGGTTTGGCCACATTTGAGCAGGTGCTGAGCTGGGCGTATCCGCCGCGCCACGTGCTGGAAATGCTGATGCCCAATTTCTTCGGCAGCCCGGCCGAGCATAGTGTCTTCAACTTGTTCACGGGGCAGACTGTGCCGATGATGTTGAACGCGCAGGGAGAGATCAATCCCAATGGCGCTTACAGCACGATGTGGGGCATGAAGAACTACGTCGAGGGCGGGGCGTATCTGGGGTTGCTGCCGTTGCTGCTGGCGGTCATCGCTGTGGCTGGCGTGTGGCGCGGATCACGTGTTGCGTGTTTCGTGTTGCGTAAGAAGTATGTCCCGCCGTTTGTGCGCCCTGTTGTCGCACCCTCGATCAATTGGTTCTTTGTGTTTCTCGTATTGATCTCGCTGGCCTTCATGTTTGGCACGCCGTTGTATGCGATTTTGTATTACGGGCTGCCGGGCATCAATCAACTACATTCGCCGTTCCGGTGGGTGTGGCCGTTTACGATCTCGATCGCAGTGCTGGCGGCCATGGGCATCGATCGCTTGATGCAGGATCGCGAGCGCGATCGGGCCGGGCGGCGATTGCGTGCGCCGATCAGCTGGGCGATCCTCAACGGGCCATTGTCGCTGCGAACGGCCTTGGCGGGCGGGGTGTTCTGGATCGGCGCGATCATCTTTGTCGGGCTGGTGTTGTCACGCTGGGTGTTCCCGACGCAATCGTTGAGTGTGGCGGATAGGCTGCTGCAATCACTGGCGCTGGCGGATACGGCCTTTCCTGATGCGGCGCTGTTTTATTCGCATCTGTGGCGCAATGTGCTGATCTTTGCCTCGTTTTTAATGATGAGCGGCATCGTGTTGAGGGTGTCGCTGTGCCCGATTTATGTACCAAACCCGCTGCGTGTCATTCTGAGGAGCCGCGCTGCGGCGACGAAGAATCTCGCGATTGGGGCTGAGATTCCTCGTCGCCGCAGCGCGGCTCCTCGGAATGACACGACTCAAGTTTGGCAAATAAATCGGGCACAGCGACACCCTCAACACGATGCCGCTCATCATCAACAGCGACGCGAAGATCAGCACATTGCGCCACAAA
>JAUQXD010001126.1 GCA_030834835.1 Thermoflexales bacterium
AATCGTATCTCAATTCGCTGGCCGCGAAGACCATGGGTGTCTCTAATCTCGATTCGCACCAGCCGCTCAACGAACTCGGACTTGATTCGTTGATGGCGGTCGAGATGAAGAATCGCATCGAAACCGATCTCGGCGTCGTCGTGCCGATGGTGAAGCTACTGCAAGGGCCAAGCATCGCGCAACTTGCCGCGCATGTGCTGGCGCAGGTGGCCGCGCTTGAACCGGCGACCGCCCCGAAACCACCGATGACCGCCGAGACTGAACGCCAGCCAGCGGCGCAACAGCTGTTGGCCCAACTCGATCAATTGTCGGACGATCAGGTTGATGCGCTGCTTACGGACCTACTGATCGCCGGGGGACAGCCTGATGAGTAACGACGTTGACAGGGTCGCGAGCCTGTCTGCCCAGGAGAAGCGCGCGTTGTTGGCGCAGTTGCTTCAGAAGAAGCTAAGCGCCACTCAAACCGTGTATCCCCTGTCGTACGGCCAACAATCGATGTGGTTCATGTATCAACTTGCGCCCGACAGCGCAGCCTACAACGTTGTTTTCTCGGCGCGCGTCGTGTCCGAAGTGGATGTCGCCCTGCTGAAACGTGTCTGCCAAAAACTGGTCGACCGGCATGCCTGTCTGCGAACCACTTTTGCGTTACAGGCCGATCGATTGGTGCAGATCATCCCCGGCTATCGCGAAGTAGCCTTTGATCAAGTGGACGTGTCCGCCTGCACTGAGGCCGAGTTGCGGGCGGAGATCGCGCAGGCGGCTGAGCGGCCATTTGATCTGGAAAACGGTCCGGTGTTTCGGGTCACTCTGTTTACGCACGACCGCGCGGATCACGTGCTCCTGATCGCCGCACATCACATCGTATTGGATGGCTGGTCGATGGGCGTGCTGTTGACTGAGTTTCGCCTGCTATACGAGGCAGAGCGATCAGGTAAGGGAGCCGCGCTACCGGTTCTGACTGCACAGTATACAGACTTCGTGGCCTGGCAAGCGGAGATGTTGGCCGGAGCGGAAGGTGAGCGACACTGGCGTTACTGGCAGCAGCAATTGTCGGGGGAGCGGTCTGTGCTGGAGCTGCCATTCGATCGACCGCGCCCACCCCGGCAAACGTTCAACGGCGCGACGTTGAATTTCACCCTGGGCGATGTGTTGAGCCGCCCGCTAAAAGAGTTGGCGCGCGTCCAACAAACCACGCTTTACACGGTGCTGCTGAGCGCGTTTCGAGTGCTGCTGTATCGCTACACCGGGCAGACCGATATTTGGGTCGGTTCGCCGACGGCCGGCCGCAGCCGCGCCGAATATGCCGGCCTCATCGGCGACTTTATCAACATGAACGTGCTGCGCGGTAACCTGGCGGGCAACCCTACTTTTGCAGGCTTTCTCGCGCAAATGCGGCAAACTGTGTTTGAGGCGATCGAACACCAGGATTATCCATTCCTGTTGCTGGTCGAGAAGTTGTCAGTCCAGCGCGCTGCCGATCGCACGCCGCTGTTTCAGGTGGCCTTCGATCTACAACGACTGGTTCGATCCAATGAGTTGGCGTCGTTGTTCGTGGCGCCGGATAGTGACGCGCGCATCGATGTGGCGGGCCTGGTGCTCGCGCCGTATCCGATCACGCAGCAAGAAGGCCAGTTTGATCTCACGCTGCAATTGGCAGAGCTGGAAGGCGTGCTGGCGGGCGCGTTCAAGTTCAATCGAGATTTGTTTGAGGCCGCGACCATCGATCGCTTGCAGGCGCGTTATCAAGCATTATTGGCGGAGATTATCGCCAATCCCGAACAGCGCATTGACGATTGGCCGTTGTTCGAGGAAGCTCAGCAACACGCACCACGGGCTGATCGTGAAGAAATCGAGATCTAACATGACACATGCAAAAACGATCGCTGTCTCAATCGCTCTGGTCCTCGTCGTTGTGACCGGTTGTCGTTACTTTACGGTCGCTGCACCGGCGACGCCGCGCAAGTCGATCGCTTCCCCGCAGCCGCAGCCCGGTTCGCATCCGGTGACAGGCTTTGGCATCCTGGGCGACAGCGCGTCCGACGAATAACGCGCCGACTATAATCGCGGCGGCCCGTCCGCCGCGACCACCCTCAATTGGATGGAACTGCTGGTACAAAACCGCGGTTTGAATTTTGGCCCATGGGGCACCTGGGATGAACCACGCCGCACCGGCTACAAATACAACTGGGCGCGCAGCGGCGCGACAGCGGAAAGTATGATCGGGTCCGGCGCGCATGAGGCCCTGGCCAGGCAGGTGGCCGATGGGGAAGTGTCGCACGTCTTCATCTGGATTGGCGGCAACGAGTTTGCTACCTGGAACGACACGTATGCCAACATTTATAACGGCGTGCTAAGCGGCGCCGAGCTGCAAGCCAGGACCAGGAGCATCGTGGCCGATCTGACGACCGCCGTCGATACGCTGCTCAAGGCCGGCCCGGTGTCGATCGTGATTGTGACGCTGATCGATCGCGGCATCGCGCCGGATGTCGCCGCGCAGTTTCCAGATGCGGACGGGCGGCAGTACGTGACGGACGCCATCAACTTTGTAGATGACGGGATTCGCGCCATGGCGGCCGGTCGGCATGATGTGGCTGTCGTCGATGGCAACGCCTTCGCGCTCGCGCTGCGCGAGCGCATCGATCAAAATGGCAACCTGCTGGTTGGCGGCCAGTCGATTAACATATTCGGTTACGGCAACGAGCCACACTCAGGGCGTTTGCAAGACGAAGACGGTCACGCCGGCACAGTGGTCTCCGGCCTGTTTGCCAACATCTTGTTTCTGGAGCCATTCAATCGGGTGTTTGGCACCGGTCTTGCACCCTTAACGGACGAAGAAATTTTGCAGGCGGCGGGCGTGGCGGGCGGCCAGTAGCCATGCTGACATAGTATGAGGAGTGAAGTAAATTGATTTCCACCCATCACCCATCGGCGTCAACGACCTGGAACGCGGCCATGAGCACGGCTGACTTTATGGCCTGCGTCACTGACCTGGACATCAAACTCTGGATCGAAGGCGATCGGTTGCGGGTCAATGCCCCGAAAGGCGCGCTGATGCCTGAACTGCGCGATGAACTGGCGCGCCGCAAACCGGCCATCATCGACTGGCTGCAAGCGGCCCAGTCACCGGCACTCACGGCGGCCGACCGTCACACGGTACTGATCGAATGGAATCAGCGCTTACCGGGTGTGGCCGATCACGTGCAAGGCCGGTGTTTGCCTGACCTGTTTGAATCTCAAGTTGCGCGCACGCCGAACGCTGTCGCCGTGGTGTTCAACGATCAAGCGCTCACTTACGCGGAGTTGAATGACCGGGCCGATCGGTTGGCCGCCTATCTGCGCACACTGGGCGTTGAACCGGACGTGCTGGTCGGCATTTGCGTCGAACGTTCGCTCGATATGATCGTCGGTCTGCTGGGCGTGTTGAAAGCGGGCGGAGCCTATGTGCCGCTCGATCCGATGTTTCCGCGTGACCGACTGGCCTACATGATCGAAGATGCGCAGCTGCCTGTGCTGCTTACGCAGCAACGCCTGTTGAGCGAGCTCGTCAGTGATCTGCTGAACGATAAGGTACAGCCTGCGCCAAAGGTAGTGTGCCTCGATCAAGCCTGGGGGCCGATTGCGCCAACCGATCGACCGGCGGCGACTTTAACGCCCGATCATCTCGCCTACGTGATTTACACGTCGGGTTCGACCGGCCGGCCGAAGGGTGTGCAGGTTGTGCAGCGTGCCGTCGTCAACTTTTTGGCCTCAATGCAGGTGGAGCCAGGCCTGACTGCCGACGATACACTCGTAGCGGTCACGACGTTGTCCTTCGACATCGCGGGGTTGGAATTGTTTTTGCCGTTGACGATCGGTGCGCGCGTCGTGATCGCGGATAGCAGCCTGGTGGCTGACGGTCCGCAATTGATGGCGTTGATGGACCGCTCTCACGTGACGGTGATGCAGGCCACGCCGATTACGTGGCGCGTGTTGATTCAAGCGGGCTGGCAGGGTGATCCTCGCTTGAAGATTCTGTGCGGCGGGGAAGCGCTGCCGCGCGAACTGGCCGATCAGTTACTAACTCGCTGCGGCGAAGTGTGGAACATGTACGGTCCCACCGAAACCACGATCTGGTCGACAGTCTATCGGGTTGAAGCCGGCGCGGGCGCAATCTCGATCGGGCGGCCGATCGCCAACACGCAGGTCTATATTCTCGACGCTCAAATGCAACCGACGCCGATTGGTGTGGAAGGCGAATTGTACATCGGCGGCGACGGCCTGGCGCGCGGCTACTTCAATCGGCCGGAACTGACCGCGGAGAAGTTCATTCGCGATCCATTCGCCGCCGCCGAGAATGCGCGTCTCTACAAGACGGGCGATCTGGCGCGGTATCGTGCCGATGGATCGATCGAGTTTTTGGGCCGCATCGACCAGCAGGTGAAGATTCGCGGCTTTCGCATCGAGCTGGGTGAGATCGAGGCGGTGCTGGCGCAGCACGCCCAGGTCCGACAGGCTGTCGTCGTGGCGCGCGAAGATACGCCCGGCGACAAGCGACTGGTCGCATACCTGATCGCGAAAGAATCAACACCGTCGGTCAGCGATCTGCGCAACTTTCTCAAAGAGCTGCTGCCCGACTACATGGTGCCCACCGCCTTTGTGACATTAGAAGTCTTTCCACTGACGCCGAACGGCAAGGTCGATCGCAAGGCGCTGCCCGCCCCCGATGGGGCGCGCCCGCAAATCAGCGCCAACTATGCCGCGCCGCAGACGGACATCGAGCGTGCGCTGGCGGCGATCTGGCAGGATGTGTTGAAGGTGGAGCGGGTGGGGGTGCATGATAACTTCTTCGATCTGGGCGGCCATTCGCTGTTGATCGTCCAGGTGCACACGCGTTTGAAGTCGATCACACCGGCGGCCATTGCCATCGCGGACATGTTCCGTTATCCGACGATCGCGACGCTGGCGAACTTTTTGAACCGCACGCCGGGCCAGTCAGCCGGTTTGGATAAGCTTCAAGACCGAATCGCAAGGCAACGCCAGTCCGAACAATCACGCCATGAGAATAGGAATGCGCTATGAGTGACTTACAGGCCAATAATCCAGGGAATGCCATCGCCATCGTGGGGCTGGCGGGGCGCTTTCCGGGAGCGCCGGATATCGATCGATTTTGGGAGAATTTGTGCCGCGGCCAGGAAGGCGTGCGGATCTTGACGGATGACGAACTGCGATCGGCCGGTGTCGATCCGGCGGTGTTCAATCGACCCAACTACGTGCGCGCGAAGGCCGTGCTGGAAGATGTTGAACAGTTCGATGCGGCCTTCTTTGGCGTCAATCCGCGCGAAGCGGAGATTATCGATCCACAGCACCGCGTGTTTCTGGAATGCGCGTGGACGGCGCTGGAACATGCCGGCTACGATCCGCGCGCGTTCGACGGCGCGATCGGCGTGTATGCAGGCGCCAGTATGAACACCTACCTGCTCACGCAGCTGATCAACAATCCGACCGTGGCCGCGGTCGGCGGTTATCAGCTGATGCTGGGCAACGATAAGGACTTCCTGCCGACGCGGGTATCTTACAAACTGAATTTGACCGGGCCGAGCCTAAACATTCAAACCGCGTGTTCGACCTCTTTGGTGGCCGTGCAGCAAGCGTGCCGCAGTCTGCTGAATTACGAATGCGATATGGCGCTGGCCGGCGGGGTCTCGATCACCGTGCCGCATACCAGCGGTTATCTCTATCAGGAAGGCATGATCCAATCCCCCGACGGGCACTGCCGCGCCTTCGACGCGCAGGCGCAGGGCACGGTCTCGGGTGAAGGCGTTGGCATTGTGGTTCTCAAGCGTCTGCCAGATGCCGTGGCTGCCGGCGATACCATTTATGCCGTGATTCGCGGCGCGGCGATCAACAACGACGGCTCATTGAAAGTGGGCTACACCGCGCCCAGTGTCGATGGGCAAGCTGAAGTGATCGCGCTGGCCCAGGCCCAGGCCGGCATCGAGGCGGATTCGATCAGCTATGTGGAAGCGCACGGTACGGGCACGGCGCTCGGCGATCCGATCGAGATCGCGGCGCTTACGCAGGCCTTTCGACTGGGCACGCAGCGCACCGGCTACTGCGCGATCGGCTCGCTGAAGACCAACATCGGACATCTCGACGCGGCGGCGGGCGTGGCGGGTTTGATCAAGACCGTATTGGCGCTGAAGCACAAACAGCTGCCGCCCAGCCTGCATTTCACGCAGCCCAATCCAAAGATCGATTTTGCCAACAGCCCGTTCTACGTGAACGCGCAGTTAGCGGACTGGCCTGCGAACGGCACGCCGCGCCGCGCCGGCGTCAGTTCGTTTGGCATCGGCGGGACCAATGCGCATGTGGTGGTGGAAGAAGCGCCACAGCCTGAAGACACACCGGCGTTGACGAAGCAGCAGCTGATCGTGTTATCGGCCCGGAGCGACAGCGCGCTGGAGACCGCCACGCGCAACCTGGCCGATCGGCTGCAGCGCCACTCCGACATCAACCTGGCCGATGTCGCTTACACGCTGCAAGTGGGCCGCCGCGCCTTTAATCATCGACGTATCGTGGTGGGCAATGATGTGGCCGACACAACGCATGCTTTGACCAATTCCGGACGAACCGTCACCGCGACGCAAGAGCGCGATGACCGCCCCGTCGCCTTCATGTTCACGGGGCAGGGCGCGCAGTACGTCAACATGACACGCGGCCTGTATGATACCGCGCCCACCTTCCGCCGGCACGTCGATGCATGTGTGGAATTCTTGAAGCCGCAGCTGGGATTGGATCTGCGCGAAGTGCTGTATCCCGTTGAAGGACAAACGGAGCAGGCCGCGCAGCGATTGCAGCAGACGGCGTTGACACAGCCGGCTCTGTTTGTCATCGAGTATGCGTTGGCCCAACTATGGATCGAGTGGGGCGTGCAGCCGCAGGCCATGATCGGGCACAGCATCGGCGAATATGTGGCGGCCTGTTTGAGCGGCGTGTTCTCGCTGGAAGAAGCCCTGACGTTGGTGGCGGCGCGCGGTCGCTTGATGCAGAGTTTGCCCGCCGGCGCGATGCTGGCCGTGTCATTGCCGGAAGCGCAAGTGAAGCTGCTGCTCAATCCGCACCTCGCGCTGGCGGCCGTCAATGCGCCAAATTTGTGCGTGATGTCGGGGCCGGAAGAAGCGATCGATCAGCTGGAGCAACAATTGATCAAGCAGGATGTGATGTGCCGCCGGCTGCATACCTCGCATGCGTTTCATTCGGCGATGATGGAGCCGATCCTGGTTGAATTTGTGGATCAGTTCAAGACCATCACGCCGAAAACGCCGCAACAGCCTTTTATCTCAAACGTCACCGGTACCTGGATCACGGCAGCTGAAGCAATCGATCCGCAGTACTGGGCGCGGCATCTGCGACAGACCGTGCGCTTCGGCGATGGCGTGCGCGAGTTGCTGAAACAGCCGGATATGGTGTTGCTGGAAGTGGGGCCGGGGCAAACGTTGAGCCTGTTAGCTCGCCAGCAGATCGGTCCGTCGGCGCGGCACGGCACTTTCCGGTCACTGCGCCATACACATGACACCCAGGCCGACGAAGCCACTATCCTCAACACGCTGGGACAGTTGTGGCTGGCGGGTGTGCAGATCGACTGGCGTGGCGTCCACACGCACGAACAGCGGCGGCGCATACCGCTGCCGACGTATCCGTTTGAGCGACAGCGTTACTGGGTTGACGCGCAGCCGTCGATGGGTCAAGCAGTTGCACCGATTGCAACGAGCAAGCGCTCCAACATTGACGACTGGTTCTATGTGCCTTCGTGGAAGCGCAGCACGCAACCGGAATCCCGGCAGCAACCGCGTGACGCTCACTGGCTGGTGTTTCTGGACGAGTGCGGTGTCGGCGCACAATTGCAGACGAAACTCAAACAGTCCGGGCACGTTACTGGCGTGCGAGCCGGGCAGGCGTTTGGTGTGAGCGGCGACGGCGAATATGTGATCAACCTGCGCGCCAAAGCCGACTATGTGACGTTGCTCACTGACTTGAAGAGCAAGCAGCAGCTGCCGACGAACATCGTCCACCTTAGGACCGTGTCGAGCGATGGATCTTCCGCTTCAAGCCACGAAGCAATCGATGACGCACTGGACGCAGGTTTCTACAGCCTGCTGTTTCTGGCGCAGGCGATCGGCGAACTCGATCTGACCGGACCCATTCAGCTGGACGTGATCTCGAACGGCTTGCACGCTGTGACAGGTGACGAACACTTACAGCCGGAGAAAGCTACGGTGCTGGGTACGTGCGGCGTGATTCCGCAGGAGTATCCCAATATCGCCTGTCGCAGCATCGACGTGGTGCTGCCCGCAAGCGGGCCGGGGCGTGGAGCTGAGCTAACCGATCGGCTGGCGGCGACGTTAACAACCAACTCAACGGCCGAGACTGTCATCGCGCAGCGCGGTTCCTATCGCTGGGTGCCGACGTTTGAACCCGCATCGATCGATCAGGCGGTTGACGCGCCACTACCCTTGAAAGAACAAGGCGTGTATATGATCACGGGTGGCCTGGGCGGTATTGGACTGACGCTCGCCGAGGAGCTGGCGCGCACCGTTAAAGCGAAACTTGTTTTGATCGGGCGCACGCCAGTACCGCCGAGAGATCACTGGTCAACGCGGCTGGCCGCGCCTGAAACAGACGGGGACATCCGTCGGCGCATTGAAGCCGTACAATCATTGGAAGCCCTAGGCGCTGAGGTTCTGATCGTGGCAGCGGACGTGACAGACATGGCGCAGATGCAAGCCGCCGTGGCTGAAGTACACAGGCGCTTTGGCGCGATCCAAGGTGTGATCCATGCGGCTGGTCTGCCGGGCGGCGGCATGATTCAGCTGAAGACACCGGAGACTGCTGAGAGAGTGATGGCGCCCAAGGTCAAAGGCACGCTGGTGTTGGAGACGGTGTTGCGCCCTGAGCCGCTCGATTTCTTTGTGCTGTGTTCGTCGATCAATTCCCTGCTGCCGATGTTCGGACAGGTGGACTACAGCGCGGCGAATGCGTTTATGGATGCCTTCGCGCAACACCATCAAGCCTCGAACGGTCCGCGCTATGTGTCCGTCAATTGGGGCACGTGGCAGCAAGTGGGCATGGCCGTGAACACCACGGTGCCGGCTCAACTACAACAGGCGCGCGAAAACGTCTTGCGCCATGGTATCCTGCCCGCCGAGGGCCAGGTTGCGTTTCGCCGCATCTTGGCCCATACTGTACCTCAGGTGATCGTATCGCCCGTCGATTTTGCAGCGATGCTTCAGCGATCGCTGACGCGATCAGAGAGAGCACCCGGCGTGGGAGAGTCTGCTGCAGCTGAAGCGGCCAGGCTCGACACAACCCTGGGCGCGTTACCCGGTGCGAGCAGCCTGCATCCGCGACCGAATCTGCGCACGGCTTTTGCCGAACCGCACAGCGAACTGGAGCGCACGATCGCCGGCATCTGGCAAAGTTTGTTGGGCATTCAGCCGATCGGTTTGCACGATAACTTCTTTGAACTGGGCGGGCATTCATTGCTGGCTACCCAGGTGGTGTCGCGTTTGCGTGACGTGCTGCGGGTGGAGCTGCCGCTGCGCAGTTTGTTTGAAGCCACCACGGTCGCCGAGCTGGCCGATCGGCTGGAAACCATCCTCTGGGCTTCGCGCCAGCATGCGGTTGAGGCGAATACTGAGGATCGTGAGGATATTGAATTATGAACGCTCAAGCTTTGCTGTCTCACCTGCGTGAGCGCGACGTCAAACTGTGGATCGAGGGCGATCGTCTGCGGCTCAATGCGCCCCGGGGGGTGTTGACGCCCGATCTGCAAACGGCGCTCAGCGAACACAAAGCAGCCATCATCGATCTGCTGCGGGCGGCTGAAGCAACGGCGCACGAGGCCCTGCCGCCGGTTGACAGGGTGGAGCGAGTCGGTGATTCACCGCTATCGTTTGGTCAACAACGTCTCTGGTTTCTGGATCAACTGTCGCCGGGCACGGCGATGTTTAACATCGCGTTCAGTTCGCAGTTGAGCGGGCCGATCGATCCTGTCGCCCTGGAACGCAGCTTCACTGAGATCATTCGCCGTCACGAATCACTGCGCACGACGTTTGTCACCGTCGCCGGCCAGCCCGTGCAGCGCATACTGCCGTCGATGCCGTTTCAATTAACCATCCGCGATCTGCGATCGCTGCCGATGGCCGAACGCGAAACGGAAGCTCAACGCTGCGCTTCGGCCGAAGCGCAGCGACCGTTCGATTTGACTCGCGGGCCGTTGCTGCGGGTGTCACTGTTGCAGTTGGCCGACGATGCTCAGCGCTTGATCGTAGTCGTGCACCACATCGTGTACGATGGTTCATCCTCGACCGTCCTGGCGCGCGAGTTGGCCGATTTGTATCGCGCTTTCACGGCCGATCAACCGGCGTCGCTGCCGGAACTGCCGATTCAGTACGCGGACTACGTGCACTGGCAGCGCAAATATCTCAGCGGCGAAGTCCTGTCGCAACAGCTCGAGTATTGGAAGCGGCAGTTGGCCGGACATCTGCCCGCGCTCGATCTGCCCACCGATCGGCCGCGGCCCGCGACGCAGACCTTTAGCGGTGCACTGCAATCGTTTGAGTTTCCGCCGGCGTTGTTGACGTCGCTTCGCTCGCTGGCCCAGCAAACAGGCACGACGCTGTTCATGATCTTGTGCGCGGCCTTCAATACGCTGTTGTATCGTTACACGCGGCAGGAAGATGTGTTGATCGGCATCCCGATCGCCAATCGCACGCGCGCCGAGTTGGAAGGTCTGATCGGCTTCTTGCTCAACACGCTGGTGCTCCGTACCGATCTATCGGGTAATCCCAGCTTCCGCGACTTGCTGGGCCGCGTCCGTGAAATGGCGCTGGCCGCGTATGCGCATCAAGACCTGCCGTTCGAAGTGTTGGTTGAAGCCTTGCAGCCGGAACGCGATGCCAGCCGCACGCCGTTGTTTCAAGTCATGTTCGTGTTCGAACGCACGCGGCGCAGCGGCGACGAGATTGACACCGGCACCTCCAAGTTCGATCTGACCCTGTATCTGTGGGAGGACGATGATCGGCTGTTCGGCACGGTGGAATACAACACCGATCTGTTTGACCGGGGCCGCATCAAGCGGCTGATCGGTCAGCTGCACACGCTGCTGGACGGGATTGTGGCCGCGCCCGATCAATGCATCGCCCATTTGCCGATCCTGACTGCGGCCGAGCAAGAGCAGCTGCTGATCACGTGGAACGACACCGCGCATGATTATCCGCAGCAGACGATCTCGCAGCTGTTTGAAGCGCAAGTCGCGCGCACGCCCAGATCTGTCGCGGTGATGGACGGCTTGCAGCTGCTGACGTTTGAAGAATTGAACGCGCGGGCCAATCAAGTAGCGCATCATCTGCGATCGCTGGGCGTAGCCGAGGAAATAACGGTGGCGATCTGTCTGCCGCGCTCGATCGAGCTGATCGTCAGTTTGTTGGGCATCCTCAAAGCGGGTGGGGCGTATGTGCCGCTCGATCCCGCGTATCCGCGCGATCGCCTGGCGTTTATGCTCAAAGACTCGCGGGCGCTGATCTTGTTGACGCAGCAGGAACTGGCCGATCGCTTTCTTGATCATCAAGCGCGCGTGGTGTGCCTCGACGTGGAAGCCGAAACGATTTTGCAGCAGCCCACGCACAACCCGGGCGTCGAAGTCTCACTCGATGCGTTGGCCTACATCACTTACACTTCCGGCTCGACGGGCACGCCCAAAGGTGTCCAGGGTTTGCAGCGCGGCGCGGTCAATCGCTTCAACTGGATGTGGCACGCGTATCCCTTCCAACCGGGCGAGGTGGGCTGTCAGAAGACTTATCTGAGCTTTGTCGATTCGGTCTGGGAGATCTACGGCTTCCTGCTGCACGGTGTGCCGATCGTGATCATTCCCGATCCGATCCTGAAAGACAATCGGCTGTTGATTCAAACGCTGGCCGACTTTCAAGTTACGCGGATCGTGCTGGCGCCGTCGTTGCTGCGTGTGATCCTGAACTCATACGACGATCTTCAAGCGCGGCTGCCACACCTGAAATACTGGTCGGCGAGCGGCGAGGCGCTGCCGCTGGAGTTGGCTCAGCAGTTCTGGCGCGTGCTGCCGAACGCCGTCTTGCTCAATATGTATGGCTCGTCGGAAGCTGCGGCGGATTCGATCGTCTACGAAGTGAAGCCGGATCCGTCACTCGCGACGATGTTGATCGGCAAACCGATCGACAACACTCAAGTGTACGTGCTGGACGGTCAACGGCAGCCGGTTCCGATCGGGGTGGTGGGTGAGATCTATGTGGGCGGCGACGGGCTAGCCCGCGGCTATCACTATCGACCGGATCTCACGGCGGATCGCTTCATCCTCAATCCGTTCACACTGCCGGCCAGTTACGCTGGCCGAGAGCATGGTCCTGCCCGATTGTATTGGACAGGCGATCTGGGCCGTTACCTGCCGGACGGCAACATCGAGTATCTGGGCCGCATCGATCATCAGGTGAAGATTCGCGGTTTCCGCATCGAGTTAGGCGAGATCGAAGCGACGTTGAAGCAGCAGCCCGCCGTGCAGCAAGCCGTCGTCGTGGCGCGCGAAGATCCTTCCGACGACAAACGGCTGATCGCGTACGTCGTGCTGAAGGATGCGGCGCGTGCGCCATCGACCGGCGGCAACGGTCAAGGCGCGGCGTCCCCGGCCAGCCCAACGCCGGCTGAGCTGCGCGCTTTCCTGAAAGACACGTTGCCAGACTACATGCTGCCCGCCGTCTTTGTGATGCTGGCGGCGCTGCCGTTGACGCCGAGCGGCAAAGTCGATCGCCGTGCGCTGCCGGTGCCCGATGCGATTCAGGTTGAAGTGACGTCTGACTACGTTGAACCGCGCGACGTCGTCGAACGGCAGCTGGCGACGATCTGGGAAGAGGTGCTGCGCCGCCGGCCCGTCGGTGTGCGCAGCAACTTCTTCGAATTAGGCGGCCATTCACTGCTGGCGATTGAACTGTTTGCCCGGATCGAAAAAGTGTTTGGCAAACGACCGCCGTTGACCACGTTGTTTCAATCACCGACGGTTGAACAACTTGCCACAGTGCTGAAACAGGAAGGCCCGTCACATGATTGGTCGACCCTGGTCGCCATTCAGGTCGGCGGCACGCAGCCGCCGTTTTTCTGCGTGCACGGCTTTGGAGGCGGCGTGATGGATTACGGCGCACTCGCGCATATGATGGGACCCGATCAGCCCTTTTATGCGTTTCAGGCCGAAGGCTTATACAATGACAAACAGCCACACACCGCAATCGAAGCGATGGCGACGTATTACATCGACGCGATGCGCACCGTGCAGCCACATGGCCCGTATCGTCTGGGCGGTTATTGTTTCGGCGGCGTGGTGGCATTTGAAATGGCGCGGCAGCTGCGAGCCAGCGGCGAAAGTGTGGGGCTGGTCGGCGTCTTTGAAGGCTATGCGCCGGTGTCGTTCACGGTGCGCGAGGCGTTGCTGCGGCCGCGCGCGCTGGTTAACCTCATACGCAACCTGCCCTACTGGTTGCGCGACTACCTGCACCTGGGGCGCGAACAGTTCCTCGCACGGGTGCTCAGCAAGATGCGGGGCGCAGCGCACGTAGTCACCCGTGTGCCGAATCGCCCGCGCGAGGTGCAGCTGACCGATTTCCTGCCCGACGTGTCGCGCATTCCGCTTCAGCATCAGGAGTTGATGCAATTGCATTTGCGGGCGATGCGCCAATATCGGCCCGGACCGTACGACGGGCGCGTGGTGCTGCTCCGGGTGCGCGCCATGCCGCTGCTCGGCGCGGCTGATCCGCAAATGGGCTGGGGCAAGTTGGCGCGCGGCGGCGTGATCGTCAAGATGATCACCGGCGGACACAACACCATCCTGGAGCAACCCTACGTGCAGTCGCTGGCTGAAAAATTGTCGGAAGAGTTGGCGGCGGCCCGGCAGAACAGTTCGTCCGGTGCGCCGTGACTCAGGCTGCCAACACCGTGACCAATATCGCCTGGATCGTACCAGGCCGGTCGGGTACTGAGCCGCGCCTGCGCTTGTTCTGCCTGCCGTATGCGGGCGGGGGGGCGGCCGCGTATGCTCAATGGGCCACTCGCCTGCCACCTGAGGTCGAAGTGTGTCGCGTGCAGCTGCCCGGTCGCGAGAATCGCTTGCGCGAAGCGCCGTTCACTTCGATCACGCTCCTCGTCGAGGCATTGGCCGAAGCGATTCGCCCCCAACTCGATCGCCCCTTTGCCATCTTCGGCCACAGCCTGGGCGCACTGACCGGCTTCGAGTTGGCGCGGCAGGTACGCCGCCGCTTCGATCTCAGCCCGGCGCAGCTCTTCGTGTCCGCGCGCTGGGCGCCGCACTTGCCCGATCCTGAGCCGCTCATCTATCAATTGCCCGATGCAAAATTCATCGCGACGCTGCGCCGGCGTTATAACAACATTCCAGACGCGGTTGCCGACGATCCGGAATTGATGGCGATCTTTTTGCCGCTGCTGCGCGCCGATGTGACGATGCTGGATACCTACATCTATACGGCGGAGCGACCGTTCGATTGTCCGATCACGGTCTACGGCGGCAGCGACGATCGCCGCGTCACGCGCGCGGCGTTGGAGGCGTGGCGCATCCACACGTTGCGGGCGTTCCGCGTGCAGGTGTTTCCAGGCGAGCACTTCTATTTGCAAGGCGCGCGCGATCAGTTGCTGCAGGCCCTGTCGCAAGAACTGGCAGCGCTGCTGCGGCAGGTCTGATGTCAGCCATGATCTTGACGTGGAGCTCATCACCCGATAACGAGGCCATCGGCCCGACCGATGTGCGGGTGTGGTCGGCGGCGCTCGATCAACCGGCCGAAGTCGTGCAGCGTCTTCACGGCCTGTTGGCGGCCGATGAGCGGTCGCGGGCCGATCGGTTTCATTTCGATCGCGATCGGCGGCGCTTCATTGTCGGGCGCGGCGTGCTGCGATCGATCTTAGGCGGTTATCTTGGGATTGCGCCCGATCGCCTTGTGTTTGAATATGGCGCGCGGGGCAAGCCGGGTCTGTCGTCTCCTCACACTTCATTGCTTCACTTCAATGTCGCCCACTCTCACGAGTTGGCCGTGTATGCTTTTGCGCTTAATCAAGCGGTGGGGATCGATGTGGAATATGCGCTGCGCCACGTGCTGGATGCCGATCAGGTGGCGCAGCGCTTTTTTTCCGCCAATGAATACAGGACGTACCGGTCCCTGGCCGACGACGAAAAGCGCCCGGCGTTCTTTCGCTGCTGGACGCGTAAAGAGGCCTACATCAAAGCGATCGGCACCGGGTTGTCGCACGCGCTCGATTGGTTCGAGGTGACGCTTGCGCCTGATCGACCGCCGTCGTTCCTGAGCATCGACGGCGATCCACTGGCCGCGCAGCGCTGGTCACTGATTCATCTAGAACCAGCCGCCGATTACGTTGGCGCAGTCGCGATTGCGAACCGGGCGTGGCACGTAGCGGGTTGGCGCTGGGAGTGCAGTCTGATTGACAGT
>JAUQXD010001127.1 GCA_030834835.1 Thermoflexales bacterium
GGGCTTTGCTGCGGTCGTCTCGGTGTTCTGGTTTGGCGGGCACGAGGTGCTGAATCAAAATCTGTCGCCGGGTCAACTGGTGATGTTCTTGATCCTGACGATGACGATCGCCGGTTCGATCGGCCAATTCAGCAGTTTGTGGACGGGCTTGCAGGAAGCGCTGGGCGCGACGAAGCGACTGTTTGAGATTCTGGATACGCCGCCGGAGATTGCCGATGCGCCTGATGCGCGCCCCCTGCCCCGCGTCGCTGGTCATATCCAACTCGATCGCGTATCGTTTGCCTACAAGGACAACGAGAAAGTTCACACGCTGCACGGGGTCTCGCTGGAAGTAAAACCCGGCGAAGTACTGGCGCTGGTCGGGCCGAGCGGCGCAGGCAAGACGACGCTGGTTAATTTGATCCCGCGCTTCTTTGATGCGACGAGCGGCAGCCTGTGCGTCGATGGCGTCGATATTCGCTCGGTGCAGGTGAAATCGCTGCGCGAACAGATCGGCTTAGTGCCGCAGGAGACGCTGTTATTTGGCGGCACCGTGCGCGAGAATATCGTATACGGCAAACTCGACGCGAGCGAAGCCGAACTCATCGACGCGGCCCGCGCAGCCAACGCGCACGATTTTGTTCTGCAATTACCCAACGGCTACGAGACCATCGTGGGCGAACGCGGCGTGAAGTTGAGTGGCGGTCAGCGGCAGCGCATCGCCATCGCGCGCGCCATCCTGAAAGATCCGCGAATTCTGCTGCTGGATGAGGCCACGTCCTCGCTCGATAGCGAAAGCGAAGGGCTGGTGCAGGAAGCGTTGGAACGATTGATGAAAGGGCGTACCTCGATCGTGATCGCCCACCGTCTCTCGACGGTGCACAATGCCGATCGGATCGCGGTGCTCGATCAGGGCCGCCTGATCGAACTGGGTACGCACGCCGAATTGATCGCGCAGGATGGCTTGTACGCGCGGTTGTATCGCATGCAGTTCCGGGACAATAATGGGCCGTCGAACGCGACGGAGTCGGCAGAAGAATCGATCGAGCCGGCGGCAGCCGCCGTCCCCGCGGGCTCCGCCCGTCGATCGCGCAGTTTATTACCGGGTTTTGGCGTCTAGTCACGCACTACGCAGCACGCAACACGTTGAGGGTTTATGGACTACCGGACTGAAGTATATGCGCCGGCCACCACGCTGGAAGTGATCGCCTCATTGCGATCGGCGCTGGGGCAAGTGATGCGCATCGAGAATCACACCATTCACGAAGCGCCCGTGGAGTTGATCGAATTCACGGGCAGCCTGCTGCTCCCGTCAGACGAGGCGTTCGATCACATCTACACGCGCTTCATTGAGGTAGGCTATACGCCTATGCTCAGCCAGCGAGATGGCAAAGAGATCGTCATCGCGCAGCACGGCATCGTGCAACCCACGGCCAGCAAAACCAGCACGAATGTGATCTTGCTGGGTCTGACCATCATCAGCACGTGGTTCGTGGGCATTCAATACGCCGGGGGCGAACGACTGGCCGCCGCCCTTGCCCGTTACAACGACGATATATTCCGCGCCATGTTCAGCGATCCGCAATTCGTGATCGGCGGTTTGCCCTACGTATTTGCCCTGCTGGGCATTCTGGGCGTGCACGAGATGGGCCATTACGTGGCAGCGCGGCTGCACAAA
This sequence comes from Thermoflexales bacterium, assembly GCA_030834835.1. GTDB lineage: Bacteria > Chloroflexota > Anaerolineae > Fen-1058 > Fen-1058 > JAGOBP01. The sequence continues at coordinate 1,658 of JAUQXD010001127.1, forward strand.
GCCAATGTCACGCTGCCCTACTTCATCCCCATGCCGTTTGGCCTGGGCACGATGGGCGCAGTGATTCGCCTGAAATCACCGATCAAAAACCGCCGACAATTATTTGACATCGGTGTGGCCGGGCCGCTGGCGGGTCTGGCGATTGCGATCCCGTTGTTGATGATCGGGCTGATGACTTCGCCGGTACAGTTCGTCGGGACACCCGTGCCTGGTTCGCAAGAAGGCAATTCGATTCTGTATGCGCTGCTGAAATTCATCATCAAAGGCCAGTGGCTGCCCGGCGGCGGCTACGATGTGATCGTCAATGCAGTGGCCTTTCCGGCGTGGTTTGGCCTCATCGTCACGATGATCAATCTGCTGCCCATCGGCCAACTCGACGGCGGACACGTCATCTACGCGCTGTTTGGCCGCACGCAGTGGCGCGTGGCGAATGTGGTGCTGCTGGTCTTGATCTCGCTGGGCGCATATCTGGCCGTCGCTACCGAACAGCTGTTGAATGTATGGCTGATGTGGGCTTTGCTCTCGCAAGTGTTTGGCTTGCGGCATCCGCCGCCGCTGGACGACATCACGCCGCTTGATCGCAAGCGTAAACTGATCGGATATGCGACGATCGTCATGTTTGTGCTGATCTTTACACCGGTGCCGTTTTCTTAGAGGTTGGAAGTTGGAGGTTGGAGATTTGGAAGCCGCCCTGCCCGATCAAACCGTTACGCCATTGCGATCACTGCTCACGGATGTCTTTTCGATCACGGACACACGCGTGCTGGATGCAGCCGCCGAAGCGGGCGCGCCCGATAAAGCGATCGAGTTTCGCGGCCAGTTGACGCAGTCGTCGGATGTGGCCTATCGCACGCTGGAGCCGCGTTTCAAAGACCTCGGCTATACGATCGTATTGCAGCACGAGGGCGGCGCGGATGTGGTGCAGGCACTGCATGGCGTAGAGGCGGCCCGCCCTCCCCGATTAATCATCAACGTGCTGTTGCTGATCGCTACCATCATCACGACGTTGATGGCAGGGGCCATCATCAGCGGAGTGTTGATGCGCTCACCGGAAGTGTTTCTGCGGCGGCCGGCGCTGCTGCTGGAAGGCTTTCCATTTGCCTTTACGCTGCTGCTGATTCTGGGCGTCCACGAAATGGGCCACTACGCGGCGGGCCGTTTTCATCGCACGGCCGTGACGCTGCCCTACTTCATCCCCATGCCGCCGTTTGGCGCGCTGCCGCTCGGCACGCTGGGTGCGTTCATTCAACTGCGCTCGCCCATCCCGCATCGCCGCGCGCTGTTCGACATCGGCGTGGCCGGGCCACTGGCCGGATTGGTCGTCGCGATCGGCGCGTTTGCGATCGGGTTATCGACTGCCACCGTCGAGCACGGCAGCACCGGCTTAACGCTGGGCCGCTCGATCTTCACCCAATTTATGATCGGCCTGTTTCAACCTGAGGCGCTGCGCCCCGGCTTTGGCGTGCAGATGAACCCCATCATGCTGGCGGGCTGGCTGGGCCTGTTTGTCACCGTGATCAATTTGCTGCCCATCGGCCAACTCGACGGCGGGCACATCCTGTATGCGGTGGTCGGTCGCCGGGCCAAATGGGTGGGCGTCATCACGATCGGGGGGTTGGTGATCCTGGGCGTCGTGTTTGGCGCAACGACGTGGCTGGTGTGGGCGGTGCTCGGCCTGCTCTTTGGTGTGCGTCACGCGCCTGCGCTCGACGACATCACGCCGCTCGATCCGCCGCGCAAATTGCTGGCCTTAGCCACGCTGGTCATCTTCGTGTTAATCTTCGTG
>JAUQXD010001128.1 GCA_030834835.1 Thermoflexales bacterium
GCTGAAGTTGATGGAGAACATCCTGACGGCGCAGAAGAACGCGGTTGACGCGGTCGTGGCGTCGAACGACGGCACGGCGCTGGGCGCGCTGCAAGCGATGAAGGCGCAGGGTCTGGCGGGCAAGGTACCAATCTCGGGTCAGGACGCCACCGCTGACGGCTGCAACAGCATCGTCAAGGGCGAGTTGACCGTGTCCATCCTCAAGGACATCCGCAACCTGGCCCCGATCGCCGTAGACCTGATGGACAAGCTGGTCACGGGCGCGACGATCCCCGAACTGAAGTCGTACACGCTGGCCGCGCTGACGAACGACACCAAGTACACGGGTGAAGTTCAGGCGCAGTTCCTGCCGGTCGATCAGGTCACCAAGGATAACGTGTATGACCTCGTCGTGAAGAGCGCTTTCCAGCCGTACGACGCGGTGTATCGCGACATCCCCGATGCCGAGAAGCCGCCGAAGCCTTAGGGTTGACGTGGTAACGATCGAGTAGTATAACGCTTAGTAGTCTTCCGCGTCTCATCGGCTGCGGGCCATGAGACGCGGAAGACATCCTGAATTATCGGGTGGAGCTGGCGATGAGTGACGATTACATCCTGGAATTCGACAATGTGACAAAGACGTTTCCTGGCGTCAAAGCGTTAAGCGACGTCAGCTTCAAAGTGCGGCGCGGTGAGATTCACGGCCTGTGCGGCGAGAACGGCGCCGGCAAATCGACGCTGATGAAGATTCTCTCGGGCGTCTACCCCTTTGGGACGTATGAGGGCCGCGTCATTTATGATGGCAAAGAACTCAAACTGGAGAGCAGCGCCATCCATCAGGCCGCCGAAGAGGGCATCGCCATCGTGTACCAGGAATTGACGCTGGTGCCGGCTATGACCGTCGGCGAGAATATCTTCCTGGGCCGCGAGCCGACTGTGCGTGGCGCCATCACGTGGGACAATTTGTATTCGACCACCCAGACGATCCTGGATCGCTACAGGCTGGACGTTCACCCGCAGGATGTGGTTAAAGATTTGGGCGTCGGCAAGATGCAGATGACGGAGATCGCCAAAGCCCTGTCGGAAGATGCGCGGGTGCTGATCCTGGACGAGCCGACCAGCGCCCTCTCTGAAGCCGAGATCGACAAGCTCATGGAGATCTTGCGCACGCTCAAAGCGAACGGCGTCACGTGCATCTACATCACCCACAAGATGAACGAATTCTTCCGCATTACCGACACCGTGACCGTGATGCGCGACGGGAAAATTGTCACGACCCAGCCGACCAAAGATTTGACCCCGGAGAAGTTGGTGAGCTACATGGTGGGGCGCGAGATGAAAGAGCGCTTCCCCAAAGGCAACCGCAAACCGGGCGAAGTGATCTTTGAAGTGAAGGACCTGCATGCCGACTGGGACGATCGCGAGGTATTGAAAGGCGTGTCGCTCACGTTGCGCAAGGGTGAAATCCTGGGCATTGCGGGCTTGATGGGTTCAGGTCGTACCGAACTGGTCATGACCATTTTTGGCGAGTTCGCCAAAATCACGCAGGGCACGCTGACCCTGAACGGGCGCGAGATTAAGATCAAGAACAGCCACAGCGCGATGGAGCACGGCATCAGCCTGGTGCCGGAAGATCGCAAGCGCCACGGGCTGGTCTTGATGCAGACGATTTTGAAGAACGTGTCGCTGCCTAATCTCGATCGGTTCTCCGGCTTCCTGCGCATCGATCAGAACGCCGAAATTGTCGAGAGTCTGCGTATCGCCAAAGAGCTGGCGATCAAAGCGCCTAGTCTGCACGTGGCCGCCGAGACGCTCTCGGGCGGCAACCAGCAGAAGGTCGTCATCGCCAAGTGGCTGCTGTCCGGCCCCAGGGTGCTGATCATGGACGATCCCACGCGCGGTGTGGACGTGGGCGCCAAGTTCGAAATTTACAAGCTCATGAACGAGCTGGCCGAGCAGGGGATTGCCATCATCATGATTTCCAGCGAACTGGAAGAAGTGCTGGGCATGAGCGATCGGGTGATGGTGATGTGTCAGGGCCGGACCAACGGCATCATGAATGTGGCTGACGCCACCCAGGAAAAAATCATGCAGCTGGCCACCGGCATTGCATGACGCAGTACCCATCGTCAATGACCCTCAAGAGGTGAAGAGCATGAGCACTTTCGTCCAGGCATTTCGCAAAAATATTCAGACCTACACTATTTTGATCGCGCTGGTTTTGATCTGGGTTGTGTTTGCCATTGCGACCCAGGGCGGCTATGTCTCGCCGCAGAATATTTCCAACTTATTTCGGCAGATGTCCGTCACCTCGCTGATGGCGGCGGGCATGGTGCTGGTCATCGTGACGGGCGGTATCGATCTGTCGGTTGGCCGGTTGGCCGGGTTCGTGTCGGTGGTCGTCGCGTTCTTTCAGGCGAACCGCTGGAACACCGCGTTTCCCGATCAGCCGGCGGTGGCAGCCCTGCTGTCCGTGCTCATCGGCCTAGCGGTTGGCACCGGGTGGGGGGTGATGCAGGGCTACATTATCGCTTATCTGCGCGTGACGGCGTTCATCGTGACGCTGGGCAGCCTGTTCATCTTGCAGGGTCTGGTGCTGCTGCAGACCGAAGGCAAGACCATCCCGGCGAATCAGCCGGTTTTCTCGGAAATTGGCCAGGGTTATTTGCCCGATACGCTGGGCTGGCTGTTAACAGCAGCCGTCATCGGGATCATGTTTTTCATGTTATTCAGAGGACGTCGCAACAAGCAGAAGTACGGCTTCCCCTTGCCCACGCTGACCATGGACATCGCGAAGACGGCGTTCTACTCGCTGCTGCTGGTGGTGTATGTAGCAGTGGTGAACTCGTACACGGTGGCCCCCGGTATTCCGTATCCGGTGCTGCTCCTGGCCCTGGTTGCCATGGTCATGACGTATGTGTCCAATAACACCCGCTTTGGCCGTTACGCCTATGCCATCGGCGGCAATCGCGAGGCGGCTCGCCTGTCTGGTATCAACATTCGGCGTGAGATCTTCTTGATCTTCGCGCTGATGGGCTTCCTGTCCGGCATCGCCGGCATCGTGCTGGCGTCCTATGTCGGCTACGGCACGATCGGCGCGGGCGGGGGCTATGAGCTGGACGTGATCGCCAGTGCGATTTTGGGTGGTACTTCCACGCTGGGCGGCATCGGCACGATCCCCGGCGCGATGGTCGGTGGTCTGATCATGGCGAGTTTGAGCACCGGTCTACAAATGCTGAATGCGCCACCGGCCGCGACGTACGTGATTAAGGGCGTGGTGTTAGTGGTGGCTGTTATCGCCGATATGTATTTCAAGAAGAGTAAAGCGTAATTACATCATCTTTGACTGGCAGAGCACAGGTCACAACGACCTTACTATCGGTTGTGACCTGTGCTTTTACTTTCAGCATTTCAAGCCAGCGGCGTTTATCTTTCGCAGTTGCGTCTGTCAACCCACTTTCAGCATCGCCACGAAAACGTACAGCATCTGCAATGTCTGACAGCGAAAATACCTGATGACGTATTGCCTCTTCGAGTGCAGTTTTCCTCGCAGTTAATTGCGCGTGCCGCGCTTCAATCTCGGCTGACTCTTGCTCCAGCCCGCGAAACCGCAAACCGTCTTGTGGTATGGCCCTTCATTAGCGTTAGCGTGTCGTTTAGTTCGGCTTCAGCCTGTGCGATCATGGCTACCACATGGCCCAACTCATTGCACGTCGGTTCGGCGGAATCAAACGCTATGCGCCGTGCTTCCATGAGGCGATCTTCCAGATACGTGGGATCAGTGATTATGCGTAACACCCATGTCCACACTTCCGCCTCAAGCCGCGCCCCATTGAGGGCACGCTGTGTGCAAGAATTACCGGCTTTCAAAGAATACAATCTCGTGACCGAGTATGGCTATGATCGCGCCGGGCGACAGGTGTGGGTCACCGATACCCTCGGTCAGGTGAACCACAGCGTGCATGACGGCGCAGGCCGCCTGATCAAGAGTATCCAGAATTACACAGCGGGCGAGGCCCAAAACTACCTGAATCTCTACAACCTCACAACCGAGTACGGCTATGATGAGGTCGGTCGTCAATATCTGGTGACGGACACACTGAGCCACGTGAGCAAGACGGAGTATGATGCGCTCAATCGGCCGGTCACAGTAACAGCGAATTACAAGGCGGGCGGGCCGTTCGACGCGCAGACCGACCTCACGCGCACCACGGGTTATGACGCCAATGGCAATGTCGTCACACAGACGGATACGATTGGCCGTATGACAGTCACGCAGTATGATTCACTCAACCGGCCTGTCACCGTGACCACGAACTACATGGATGGCGTGTACGATCCCGCCCAGCCCGATGAGGATCTCTCTACGATCACGGTCTATGCCGCCAATGGCCAGACAGCTATGCAGCGCGATGCTGCGGGGCATTGGTCGTACTCAGATTATGATGAACTGGGCCGACTGATCACCTCGACGAATGCGCTATCCGGCACGTCGGTCACGGTGTATAACGACGCCGGGCAACGGGTTGCCTCGATCGATCCGGCGGGCAACACCACCCGCTATGCCTACGATACGTTCGGGCGGCTGATCACGACGACGAATGCGCTGTCGAACACGACCCGTCACCGTGTACGACGCACTCGGACGACGCGCAACCACGCTGGATGCGCTGGGGCGTTCGACGGGCGTGTATACCTATAGCCTGAGTGGGCGACTGACAGCGGCGGCGGATGCGAGCGGCGCTGCGACGACATATGAATACGATGTGCTGGGGCGAACGGTGGTCGTGACGGATGCGCTCGGGCACGCGACCCGCACGGCTTACGACGAATTGGGCCGTG
>JAUQXD010001129.1 GCA_030834835.1 Thermoflexales bacterium
ACTGCACGCACTGATCCCGGCCATTCAAGCGAACCGCAACTCCGACAAACTCTTGCGGGAGGTGGTGGGCTATCGGGATATTTTGCAGCGCGCCGTGATCACGCCCCGCATCGGGCAGAGCATGATCGCCGCGCGCGATCAGTTTGCCATCAACACCACCGTCTTCAACCTGCACGAAATCAACGCGATTTCGGGCAAATACGGCAATCCCGGCATGGCGCTGGCGATGCAGGTGAGTCTGTCCACCAAACCCGAAGCGCTGATCTCGCTCGATCGCAAGCTGCGCATTCAGGGCGAACAAACGCGGCGCGATCATCCCTCGACCGAACTGCCGTCGATCTGGCTGATTCCCTTGTTTGAAGACATCGAATCGGTGCGCAATGTGCGCGGCTATCTCGATCGGGTGTGGGAATATGCCGCGCAAAGCCGCACGACCACGCAATCGCCGCAAGACCGTTTTGCGGACATCATCCCGGAAGTGTTCATCGCCGGATCAGACTTGAGCCAGCAAGTGAGTCAGGCGCGCAGCGCGTTCCTGTATCGCAAAGCGAAATACGATCTGCAAACATGGCTGGCGGAACGGCGAGTGGCCGAAGCGGTGCGAATTAAGCTAGGCAGCGGCGAACCGATGCAGCGGCAGGGCGGTTACTATTCGCGCGTGGCGGGGCAACCGGCCTTCATCCGATCGGAAGACAATCGCCGCCGCTTCGCCGCGCATTTGCCCGCCGCCGCGAGGCAGAGTACCGCGTATGCCGTGACGCCGCTGCAAGGCATTTTTCTGGGCCGCGATTTGCGCACCTTCCAGAGCAACTTGTCCGAACAACTGCGCGGCTTGCCCGTGCGCGAGTTGGTGAGTTTGCTCTATCACGTGCGCGAGGCGCAGCATCAACATCGCCGCGATCTGATCCGCGCCGCCGAGACGATCGCGGAAAGCCGACTGAGCGCGCAAAGTCGCAGCGTGCAAGAGTTGGAACGACTCACAATCGGGATGCGGGAAAATCTCTTCGAGGGTTTTCTTGACGAATTGACCGAGAATTTCAGGCATATTTTGTATGGCCGCGAAGAAGACGTAATCGGCCTGCACATCATTTCGTACTTCATCGGCCGCTCCAGTCCGCAGTGGCGCGATCGGCCCACGTCGCGGCGCACGCCCGGCAGTGGCGCGGAACGCGGCCAGCAAATTCTGGCCAACATCGCGGAGATCATTCCACTGGCGAAGCAGGGCAGTCTGCTGCGCGCTATCGCGCACAATCAGGCGCAGAGTGTGGTGCTGGGCGTCAATCAACTGACCACCGGCCTGTTCCGCGCGCTGGAACGCTTCGCGCAAAAATCGTTTGCCGAGGCCGAACGCGAGCGCATGATCGCGGAGCGCCTGCTGCCGCACCTGCCCGTGTATGAAATCCTCAGCACGCTGCGGCTGTATCAGGACTGGCAAGGCGACGTGCTCAAGCGCATCGAACCCGCGTTTCCTGCGGGAAATTCGGCCTTTGTGGCGCTGCGCGAAGACAACGACGCGCGCCAGCGGTATCTGCCGCTGTTCCAACAAGAACTGTTGCGGCGGCACGGCGTCAACGTCAACGACTTCTTCGCCGACGGCGTCTTTATCCCCGACATCCTGCCCGCGCTGCGGCCCGATCTGGCCGTGCTGTTGCAGGCCGATCTGTTCAACACCGATATCGATCGCATGCTCGATCACGCCGCAGGCGCGGGGCGCGTCGATGAGGCGTGGCGCGCAGAGACCAGCCGATTGCTCCAGCAGCCCCGCCAGATCCAGCACTGGCGATCGATCATCTGGGACGTGATGGGCGATTCGATCTATCAGCGGGTGCAGAGTTTCGCCGAACTGGCGACGGCGCTGTACGGCTTCTCCGCCAATCGATCGGCCTCCGCAGCCTCGACGGCCGCCCGTGGTGCGAAGTTGACGCCCGCGCTGGCGGGCTTCTTCCGCACGGCCCGCGCCGACGACGAGATGCGCAACTTCCTGATGGGCGCGCTGGAATACTTAGGCTCCGTGGCCGAGGGCAATATCGAAGTGCCCGTCGCCATCATCCGCGCCATGAATGATGTGGAACGCCTCGCGCAGATCGAGGAGAGCGCCCTGCCGCCGGAGAAGATGGATGTGCTAAGGCACGCGCTGTTGCAGATTGCGAGGTTGGCGGGGGAGAATGGATGAGTGGATTGGTCAATGCAGCTCTTAGTCGATTACTTGACACTGTAAATGACATTGAATCTGATTTCAACTGCGTGGATATCGACAGGTTGTTGCGCGGCCATAACGAATCTCGTGGATAGTCAGGGGCCAATTCGTCTTGACTATCGCTAGAATACCACGCATACTTACTGTTAGATCTAAACAAGCAAAGGATTCGAGATATGCAAATAACTAATCAAATTTTTGCTGGTGATTGTAGACAGGTTTTGCGGAGATTCCCCGAGAAATCAATCTCGGCTTGTATCACTGATCCTCCCTACAACTATGAATTTATAGGACACAAATGGAACGTCGATGAAATCGAAAGGCGCTTGGTGCGGATTCAAGAAAGTAAGACATTGGTGAAGAATATCCCGTATGGCAGTGGTCTGGCTGGAGGAGTGCGCAATGCCAGATGGTACGAAAGAGTTAGAGAGAATATCTTAGACTATGAGCAATGGTGTTTGGAGTGGGCAACTGAAGTTTATAGGGTTTGTAAGCCGGGTGCAGTCGTAGCCGCTTTTAATAGCACTCGAACTATGGCACATGTGCAGGTAGCATTGGAACGTGCTGGATTCTATGCCAGAGATTGTATCGTGTATCGACGATCAACCGGCATTCCTAAAGGGTTGAACGCTTCTGCAAAACTAAGAAAAATGGGGATTGAGGATTGGCAGGATTGGGATGGTTGGCACAGTTGCCTACGGAACGAATGGGAAGCCATTGTCGTCGTTCAAAAACCACTCATTAACAATTACCTTGAAACAGTCGAACAGTATGGGGTAGGCTTATTCCACGCCATTAATGAAGATGGTTCATTCCAATCGAATATTCTGGAAGATATTCCAAGAGACAAGAACGGTGATTACAACGTGCATTGCACTGTAAAACCATTGGCTTTGATGGAGAAACTAATCGATCTGTTTGTGCCGCCGTCAGAAGAGCATATCGTTCTTGATCCATTTGCAGGATCGGGCACAACTCTCGTTGCAGCAAAAAAAATGGGGCGGAGCTTTACAGGAATAGAAATA
>JAUQXD010001130.1 GCA_030834835.1 Thermoflexales bacterium
TACGAAGTGGGCAAGCGCGTGCAAGAGGTCGATCAATTTGGGCTGCCCAACATGGCGCGGGCGTTTGGCCTGGGTGCGACCACCGGCATCAGTGGCGTGATCGAAGTGCCGGGCGTCATCCCCGATCCCGATTGGAAGATCAAAGAATTGGGCGAAGTGTGGGTGCCCGGCGACGGCGTCAACATGGCGATTGGCCAGGGTTACGTGCAGGCTACGCCATTGCAAATGGCCACCGCCTACGCCGCGATCGCGAACGGCGGCACAGTCTATCGGCCGCGGTTGATCCAGAAGATCGGATCGAGCAACGAGCCGCCGGAAGAAATCTTCCCGGCCGAAGTCATCAATCAACTTCCCATCACGCCTGAAAACATCCAGGCCATTCAAGATGGCCTGCGCGGCGTGATCGCCAGCCCCAAAGGCACGGCGGGCTTTGTTTTCAAGGGTTTCCCGCAGACCGTCGCGGGCAAGACCGGCACCGCTGAGACCGGTGGTGCGGGCGTCACCTCACATGCCTGGTTCGTATGCTATGCGCCCGCTGAGAATCCCGAAATCGTCGTGGCCGTCTTCCTCGAAAACGGCGGACAGGGATCGTACAACGCGGCCCCATTAGCACGGCAAGTGCTGGAGACGTACTTCGGTTTGCCGTTGACGCCCCTGCCCACCACACCGCCCGAAGGGCCGATCGATCGGTGATCAAGTGATCAGATCGATCAAGCGCAGCAGCGGCAGCAATCCCGATAAAGCCACGGCGCCCGTCGTCAGCCATTGAAAATGTCGGCCGCCCGATCGAGTCAGCTGCGCCACCGCGATCATCTGCCACATCGCTAACGGCACGCTCAACCACGCCCAGCGCGGCGACGATAGAGCCAGCGCGATCAGGCTCAACACGATCAACAGGTTGTGCAGTTGCGCTGCGCGCCCTAATCCCAGCCGCACCGTCAACGTCCGTTTGCCCACGGCTGCATCCGCTTCACGATCTGGAAATTGAAACGCGATGATCATCGCCATATAGACCAGCACCAACGGCGAACATAGCAGTAGCAGGCTCAGATCGATGTAGCCTGCTTGAAGTGCATAACCTGTCACCGGCACGAATAGACCGGTCAACAACGCCGTCGATAGTTCGCCCCAGCCACTCCCCATCAGCGACAGCGGCGGCGCAGAGTAGAAATAAGCGCCTGCCAGGCTGATCGTTCCGATGAGTAACACGATCGGCGTTTGAACGGCTGCCAATCCAAGCGCGCTCACCGCGACCACCGCGCAGACGATCATCGCCTGGCGCGCCACCGCTCGATCGAGTTCACCCGCGGCCAGCACGCCGCTGCCACCCGAAAACCAGGTGCGCCGCTCGCCAATCAACTGATCGACTTCGAAATCGAAGGATTCGTTGCTGTAGTGCGCCAACAGCTGAATCGACGTGATGAGCACCTGTCCCAGCACCGCGCGTCCCGCATCGAGTGCATGGCCGTGCGCCGTAGCAATGGCGAGACCCAGCAAATTCAACACTATGCCGCCGAACAAAAACAGCGGGCGCGTCAACCGGACAAAAGCCCAGACTTTGCGCAACATGCATTTATCCTCACACCTTAGCTATTGAGATTATACGGCATCGAACGATGCCTGCGGTATAATCTGTGAGTGTGCTGACGTTTCGACTTCGTAGTCAACCATCGCGCCATTGGGAGGCCGTATGTTCGATCAAGCCAGGTTGAATGACATCGCGCAAGCGCGCGACAAGTGGGAAGAGACCACGCTTCACAACTCGATCGGCAAGCTGCCCGAACGCGCCGACGAATTCATCACAGCGTCTAGCGAACCCGTGGCACGCCTCTATACGCCGCTCGATATTCCCGATTTCGACTACAACACCGACCTCGGTTTTCCGGGCGAAGCGCCGTTCACGCGCGGCGTGCATCCGACGTTGTATCGCAGCAAGTTGTGGACGATGCGCATGTTCGCGGGCTTCGGCTCGGCGGAAGAGACGAATGCGCGTTTCAAATATCTGCTCGAACATGGGCAAACGGGCTTATCCATTGCCTTTGATCTGCCGACGCTGTACGGCTACGATAGTGACGCGCTGGAAAGCGCCGGTGAATTTGGCAAGTGCGGCGTCGCCGTGTCGAGTCTGCAAGATATGGAAGTTTTACTCGACGGCATCCCCACCGATCAGATCACGACCAGCATGACCATCAACTCGCCCGCCGCCATCATCTGGGCGATGTACATCGCCGCCGCAGAAAAACAAGGCGTGCCGATGGCGAAACTTGGCGGAACACTGCAAAATGACATCCTGAAGGAATACATCGCGCAGAAGGAATTTATCTTTCCGCCCGCGCCATCGATGCGGCTCGTCACCGACACGATCGAGTTTGGCGCGCAGCATCTGCCCAGGTGGAATCCCATCAGCATCAGCGGCTATCACATTCGCGAGGCCGGATCAACCGCCGCGCAAGAACTGGCCTTTACGCTGGCCGACGGGCTGGAATACGTGCGCTGGGGTTTGCAGCGCGGCCTCAACATCGATGACTTCGCTCCGCGCCTCAGTTTCTTCTTCAACGCGCACAACGATTTCTTCGAGGAAATCGCCAAATATCGCGCCGCTCGCCGCATCTGGGCGCGCGAGATGAAAGACACCTTTGGCGCGCAGAATCCGCGTTCGTGGATCTTGCGCTTTCACACGCAGACGGCGGGCGTGACTCTCACCGCGCAACAACCCGAGGTCAACATCGCACGCGTGGCGATTCAGGCGTTGGCGGCGGTGATGGGCGGCACACAAAGCCTGCACACCAATAGCATGGATGAAGCACTCGCTTTGCCTAGCGAAAAGGCCGTCAACGTCGCACTGCGCACGCAGCAAGTCATCGCGCACGAGACCGGCGTCGCCAACACGATCGATCCCCTGGGCGGCTCGTTCTACGTCGAGTGGCTGACGACCGAAATGGAGAAACGCACCTACGCCATCTTCAAACAGATCAACAACTTCGGGGGCGTGATCAAAGCGATCGAGGCGGGCTACTTCCAAAC
>JAUQXD010000007.1 GCA_030834835.1 Thermoflexales bacterium
TCACTGGATTCGTTCGCGGCGCAGTACGAAGCCATTACCGGCGTGCACTCCGATCCGGGCCACCTGCTCAAAGCGGGCGAGCGCGTCTACAATCTGGAGCGCTACTAAAACAACCTCAACGGCTTCCGTGAGGGGAGTGACACGCTGCCCGATCGCTTCACCAAAGAGGCGTCTACCATGCCCGGCTCAATGGGCCAGGTGTGCGAACTCGATCTGATGCTCGAGGAATACTACACGGCGCGCGGCTGGGTCAACGGTGTAGTGCCGGAAGCAAAGTTGAAGGAATTGGAGATCATCTGATCTCGTAAGGTAAGTTGGCAACTTGCCCTACACCAGACAACAACGGGGCGACTCAATGAGTCGCCCCGTTTTCTATCATGTTGGGCTCAAGCCGCCTTGAGCGCTGGCTGAGGATTTACCCGCCGCCCACGGCGGGAAAGACATTCACCACATCGTCTGGCATAATCCTGCTCTCGACGCCGTTCTCCAAAAACTGTGCATCGCGGCCATTGACGAAGAAGTGCACGTGGCCGTGAAGTTTGCCGGTCTCGTCCAGCAGTTCGGCGCCCAATTTTGGGAAGCGCGTAATCATCACAGTCAACATCTCTTGAACTGTAACACCGTGATCAACTTCAAACTCCACGGTCTTGCCCCCGACAATCGGTCGCAATGTCGCAAAAAAATGGACTTTCATGGCGTCTCATCTCCTCGTAATTTCCGGGTCTCTTCAACGTTGATCTTACCACTGGCGATGGGCGAAAAAATACTCACGACCTCGGCCGCCCCGATTGGCCGATCCAGCCCGTCGGCAAACAGGCGCGGATTGCGCCCGTTGACGTACAGCGGAATCCATGGATACAATTGGCCGCTATCGTCCAACAACTCCGGGCGCAGCAACGGATGACGTGTTACCATGATCTCCAGCACCTGCCGCAGATTCAGATCGGCTTCAACCTCGATCGTTTTCTCACCCACCATCGGGCGGTAGACGCCGTAAAATTCCACACGCATAGTCTGCCTCTGGCTCGCTTCACGATCGAGGCTTGTTCTGCCCGGCCAGATCATTACGGATCGCGCGCTTGAGCGGCAGGCCCAGCCGGTACGCCGCCGACGCCAGCGCGTGCGCGGTGACCGGCCCGCCGATCAGCAGCAGCGCGATCAACACCAGCCCCTTGCCCACGCTTAACGGCGTGATGAACACTGCCGCAATCAACAGCAGCACCACGCCGAACACGCCCACCTTGCCCGTGGCGTGCAGGCGCGTGTACACATCGGGCAGACGCACCAGCCCCAGCACGCCGATGATGGAAAAGGCCGTCCCGCCGATCACCGTCAGAATTGCGATTGCTTCAAATAGAGTCTGCACGTCAACCTCAAAACACCTGTCGATCCGCGACGAATTTGGCCAGCGCGATCGTGCCGATGAAGCCCAGTGCCGCCAGCCCCAGCGCCACGTCGATGTACAGGCTGTTCAGCGTCAGCAGCGCCACCAGCACAAGCACGCCCAGCACCAGCGTGCTGAAGACATCCGCCCCCAGCAGCCGATCGATGACGTTCTCGCCGCGCCACAACCGCCACACGCACACCGCCAGCAGGCCGATGTGAATGACCAGCGCGCCATACAAGACGACCGCCAGTAAATCACTCATGGAATAATCCTGCGCAACAGATCGCGCCGCTGCCGCTGCGCGGCCAACCGCACCTCTTCGGGCTGGCTCGCATCAAGGCCATGCGTATACATCACGCCGTCCTCGCCGATCTCCACCACCAGTTCGCCCGGCGTGACCGAGATGGCGTGCGCACTGAGCGCGGTGGCCAACTCGGAATTCGTGCCCGCTGGAATAGCGATGATGCCCGGCTTGATCGGCAGCGACGGCGACAGCACGATGCGCGCCACTTGCAGCCCGCTGACAATCAACTCGATCAGCAGCAGCGCCAGATATTGAAGCAGCGCCAACAGCGCGCCGGGGAGCCGCCGCACACCGATCGGGTTGGCGCCAGGCCGCAAAAGCGCCGTCACGCCCAGCGTGATCAATCCGCCTACAATGATATTACTCACTTCCAGATTGGCCGTCAATGCGAGATAGATCGGCAGCAACAGCAGCGTCACCCACAGATACCGCATCGTCATCCTCCCAGCACGGCCCGAATGTAAGCGGCGGGCGTGCCGATCCATTCGACGACGGCTTGCGACACCTTTAACAGCGGTTCGCCCCACAGACCCAGCAGCAGGGCCAGCCCGATGAGCAGGGCCGGCGCAATCAGGCGATCGCCGTAGGGCTTGGCTTTGACGCCCTCAGCGGGCGGCGTCCACCAGATCTTTTGAAAAGCCCGCGCCACGTAGATCAAGGTGAAGACACTGCCCCCTGCCACCAACGCCAGCGAGCCAAACTCCTGCGCGCTGAGGCCGCTGTTGAACAACAGATATTTGCTCAAGAAGCCGTTCATCGGCGGCAGACCCGCCAACCCCATGCCGCCCAGCAGAAACAACGCGCCCGCTTGCGGCAGCGTCTTGCCCAGCCCGCCAATGACGTCGAAGGCCGCCGTCTTGATCGGCGCGCGGCTGGCGACGTTGCCGGCCAGCATCAACATGGCCGATTTGAGCAGCGCGTGATTGAAGGCAAAAACCAGCGCGGCCATGAGTGATAGCGGCGTGCCCCAGCCAATGCCGACCAGCATGAAACCGATCTGGCCCAGCGTCGAGTAGGCCAGCATGCGCTTGGCGTGATACGTGCCGATGGCGGCCAGTCCGCCAAACAGAATGCCGCTAATGCCCAGCACCACCAACAGTTCGCGCAGCGGCCCGGCCTGCCCGACGAAGATCAGCGTCGTCATGCGCAGCAGACCGTACACGCCGATCTTGACCACGACCGACGACAGCATGGCGCTGACGGCGGTGGGCGAAGCGCTGTGAAAATCGGGCTGCCAGAAGTGGAACGGAAAGACCGCGGCCTTGATCAGAAAAGCGGCCGTCAGCGTCGCTAGCGCGATGGGCAGCAAAGGCCGATCGGGTTCGGCGGCGATCCGGCGAGCGAGATCGGCCATGTTCAGCGTGCCATATGAGGCGTACAGGCTGCCGATCGCAATCAACAGCAAGGCCGAGGCGATCAGGCTGATGAAGAAGTATTTGAAGGCTGCTTCCACGCCCGATTTGTCGTCGGAGATGGCCGTGAGGACCGTGCCGGAAATGACGACCAGCTCGGCGAACACAAACAGGTTGAACAGGTCGCCGGTCAGCATCGCCCCGGTCAGGCTGGCAGCCAGCGTCAGAAACAGCGGGAAGAAACCGGGATACTGCACACATTTGTCGCGGCAGCCCAGCGCATACAACAGGCCCGCCGCCAGCACCACCTGATACATGACGGCCATCAGCGCCGACAGGGCGTCGGCCACCAGCGAGATGCCGAACGGCGCAGGCCACGCGCCCGACTGAAAAATGATCGGCTGGCCGCTGTCCAACACGGCGATCAGCAGTGCGACGCTGGAGAGCAGCGCGGCCAGCATCGCCACAAACGACCAGCCCGCCTGCACGCGATGATTGCGGCGCACCACGATGGCGACGGCCGCGCCCGCCAGCGGAATGATTATCGGCAGCAGAACCAGTTCGTTACTCATCACTCATCATCAATACTTCAACCGATCGATCTCATCCGAATCCGTCGTGTTATACCGGATCGACAAGACATACATCATCGCCAGCACGAAGGCCAGCCCGCCCAGACTGATGACGATGGCGGTCAGCACCAGCGCCTGCGGCAGTGCGTCGCTGCGCTGGCCGGCGGCGGTGGCATACGCGGCCCCTTCGCCGTTGGTTGCACCCATCGATAACAGGAACAGGTTGATGGTGTTGGACAGGATGATCACGCCCAGCGCCATACGAATAACGTTGCGCCGCAGCAGTTGAAACACCGCAATCCCAAACATCAGGCCAATGGCAATAGCATACAGCAGTTCCATGGGCTTACCCTTTCACCGTCGAATCGTCCAACGTCACCACGCCCTGTTTCTCCAGCGCGGCAATCTCTTGCAGATCCTCATCGCTTTCCGCATCGTGATCTTTGGGATGGCCCAGCGTGTCGATGATGTACGAGGCACTGCCCAGCACGCTGAGGCAGATCGCCACTTCAAACAGGAAGGCCGTGCTCAAGTGAAAACCCTGTGGCAGCGGCAGCCCCAGTCGCTCGCCGAAATCGATCGGGGCGAAGAACGCGCCGCCCAGCACCGCGCCCACCCCCGCATTGACCATCGCCAGCAGCACGCCCCCGCCGATCAAATAGCCCGACTTTACCCACGGCAGCCGCCGCTTGACTTCGTCGTAGCCAAAGACCACATAGCACAGCCCCACCGCCAGGCTGATGATGACGCCCGCTGTGAAACCGTCGCCGGGTTGATCGTGACCGTACATCATATGCGTGGCCGCCACGATCAGCGCCAGCGGCAGCGTCACGTACGCCAACAAGTGCATAAACGACGACGTGCGCGGCCCGCCGATGCCGAGCGTGCGGAATTTTTCCCAGTGACGCGAATCGGCGCGTTCCACATCACCGGCCTTGCGCGAGGCGTAGCGCAGCAGCGTGTACACGCCCAGCCCCGCCAGCCCGAAGACGGTGATCTCGATCAAAGTGTCGAAGCCGCGGAAGTCCACCACGATCGCGCCGACGATGTCACTGGCCCCGGTCAGCGGTTTGGCGCTCTGCTCGTAATACGGCGTCACGATGCTGTCGCGCGGACGCGATGTAAGCGCCGTCAGCACGATGGCCGTGACGACGACGCTGACACCCAGCGCAAGCAAGGCATCGCGGATCAGACCGCGTCGACTGGCGCGCGGCAGCGTATCGGTCGAGCGCAGGCGCATCGTCTGGGGCAGGCGCGTCAGCACCAGCACGATGATGAGCGTCGAGAGGATGTCCACGACGATCTGCACCAGCGCCACATCGGGCGCCGGCTCCAGAATCATGAGCAGGGCCACGCCCAGCCCCGACGCGGTCAGACCCAGAATCGCCAGAAAATCGCGGCGAATCAACAGTGAGATGGCTGAGGCGGCCACGGCCAGCAACAGCGCAAACACGCGCAGCAGCGTCATGCCATCGCCCAGCGATAGATGAGAGATCGGCGCGCGAATCGACGGAAAAGCGTTGAACCAGACGATCAAGCCGCCCGCGCCGATCAGCATGATGAACAAGTAGCGGCGAATGTACCCAGCCTGTACGTGCGTGACGAGATACGCCGCCCGATCGATCAGCTGCATCGATCGGGTGTACACGCGATCCAGCGTCCAGTCTGCCGCAAAGCCCTGCATCCAGCCGCGCACGCGCGATCGATTCACGAAGATCACCGCGCCGATCGAGATGGCCACGATGCTCAGGATCAGCGGCACGTTGATGCCGGTCCAGATCTCCAGCGAGACTTTGACTTTGCCGCCAAACGATGCGCTGGCAGCACTCGCCAATAATTGTGCCAACGGTTCCGGCTCAGGCAGCAGGCCGATGGCGAGCGAGAGAAAGACCGGAATCGCCGGTGAAATGCGCATACCCAGCGCCGGCTGGTGCGGGTGCAGCGACGGGTCGCGCGGCTTGCCCAAAAACGTATCGACGACCAGCGTGCCCGCCTGCGCCAGCAGCAAAGCGCCCGCGATAACGGCAGCGACCGGGAAGAGCACATCCACGATCGGGCCGACTTCCGATCGGATGGCCGAAGCCAGCAGCGTTTCTTTCGCCAGAAAACCGAACATCGGCGGCAGGCCCGCCATCGACAACGCGGCGATGCTCGCCAGCACGAACGAGACGGGGAAGTAACGTCTCAGTCCGCCCAGCCGACGCAGATCGCGTGTGCCGGTTTCATGATCGATGATGCCCGCGATCAAGAACAGCGCAGATTTATAGAGCGCGTGCGCCACGATGCTGATCACCAGCGCCTTGGAGGCAATGTCGGTTTCCTGCCCGATGAGCAGCATCATCACGCCCAGCTGGCTGATGGTGGAGTAGGCCAGCAGCGCCTTGAGGTCGTTCTGCTTCAGGCCCACATACGCACCGACCAGCATCGTGGTCAGCCCGGCGATGGTGAGTAGCCAGAACCACAGCGTGGTCGTACCCAACACGGGATTGAGCCGCGCCATCAGATAGATGCCGGCCTTCACCATCGTGGCCGAGTGCAGATAGGCGCTGGCGGGCGTGGGGGCAGTCATGGCCTGTGGCAACCACACGTGGAACGGCGTCTGCGCGCTCTTGGTGAATGCGCCTAAAGCCAGCAGCAGTACCATCGCGGGATACAACGTACTTTGTCGCAGCGCCTCGCCGCCCGCCAGAATCGTGGCGAAGTCTGCTCCGCCGGACACGCCTGCGACCAGCAGCAGACCCAGCAGCAGCGCGATGCCGCCGCCGCCCGTGATGAGCAGGGCCTTCAATGCGCCGCGCCGCGCGGCCTCGTCTTTGGTTTTGTACCCGACGAGTAGATATGAGGTAACGCTGGTGCCTTCCCAGCAGATAAACAGCGTGATCACATCGCCGGCCATGACCACGCCCAGCATGGCCGTCATGAACAGCATGAGGTACGTCAGGAAGCGCCACGCGCTGCGATCGTCGCTGAAGTAATAGCCCGCGTAGATCACGACGATGACGCCGATGCCGCTGACCAGCAGCGCAAACAGCGCGCTCAGGCCGTCGAAGTATAGCGAGACATTCAGCCCGATCGTGGGCAGCCACTCGATCGAGAAGGTGAGCGGTTTACCGGTGGCGACGGTCAGCGATTGGGACAGGATCAACCCGAAGGCGGTCAACGGGGCCAACGCGACAATTCGACTGGCCCACCGCATCGACACGCGCCGATTCAGCGCCGGCCAACCATAGGCTGCCGCGGCCAGCGCTCCGAAGAGGCAGATGAGTAAAGGCCAGATCAAAGTCGTCGTCATAGGCGACCTAACAAAGAGGGGCGTGGCAAGGAGTTCACTTGTCGCGCCCGGAAATTCGGCTGATAAAATTGTACCACGCGACTTGCGTCAGTGGTCGGCTTTCGCCCTGTAATAAGTCACCAGCGCCACAACAAAGATACCGGTACTGGTCGCCAGCAGCAGCGTATCGATCGGGTTCTTCCAATCGACCAGCACTTTGACGAAGGAGATGGCGACAAACAGAATCACCACGCTGGCCAGCTTGGCCTTGAGCTGCTCAACGGTCTCGATCTTGAGCCACTCTGGCACCTCCAGTTTTCCCACGAACAACTCGTACAGGCCCAGCGCGAAGATATACAGCACCATCGCCAGCAGGTAGACATCGATGACCGAGAAAAACCTGGGCACAAACTTGGTGACTTCAAAGTATTCCGGTTTAGTCAGCGCGTCGACGAACGTGACGATGGCCAGATAGGTGCCATACACCCCAAACAGGATCGCGCTGATGAACAGCGTGATCACCGGCAGGATGACCACCAGTCCGCCTTGCTGCAAGATGCGCTTAAGCATAAGTATCTTCACCGTCTGAAAGGTTTCGATCAATTTTACCACGCGCACGCAACAAAAAAGCCCGACCTTGTCACCAAAGTCGGGCTTCCCTTGTTTCCCGCGAAGCGCCCTTGCAGCGCAGCGAAAAGGGTTGTCTACTTGTCTACTTGTTTCCTCGCCTACTTCACCGTACGCGCAGGCGGCTGTGGAATCTTTTCGTTGGGCTTGAACTCGGTCGGCAGCGGCACAACTTTCGACGCGGGCTTGGCGCGCCGCAACCCCAGCGCGTCGAGGACGAGCGTGCGCTTGAGCAGCTGAATGCCCATCGCCGGATCGACGCCCTTGGGGCAGGCATCGGTGCAGGCTCCGGCCAGGTGACACTGGAACGGGCCGTGCAGCGCGTCGATGTGTTCCAGCCGATCGTGCAAGCCGGCGTCGCGGCTGTCGATCGTATAGCGATAGGCTTGCGCCAGCGGCTGAGGCCCCAAGAAGTCGAGGTCGGTCGCCAGTGTGGGACAGGCCGCCATGCACAACCCGCACTTGATGCAGATGGAGAATTGTCCGAATTCTTCGCGCTGCTCGGGCGATTGCAGGAACTCACCCGTCGGTACTTCGTCGGCGACCGGGTTGGCCGGGATCAGGTGCGGCTTAACAGCCGCGTGCTTGTGGAACAGCGGTTCCAGATCGGGCACCAGGTCTTTGATGTTGGAATAGTTGGGCAGCGGCGCAACACTGACCACATCCGATTCCAGATGCAGCACTTGCGTCTGGCAGGCCAGCTGCGGCTTGTCG
>JAUQXD010001131.1 GCA_030834835.1 Thermoflexales bacterium
CCGTGCGGCCACACGCGGCGCAGCTGCTCGACGTCGCCGGTGTCGAAGGTGATGTCGTCGTTCCAGTCGGCGATGGAGATCTGCGCGATCTTCTCTTCCAGCGTCAGACGCGGCGCCAGATCGGTGACGCGTTGTTCGATGGGCAGTTGCGGGTTGCGATAAGGCGGTTGCGATTCGGTGGACATATTTGCCTCGGAAAGTAGAGTGTAGGGCGCAGGCGCATTGTATCAAAACATCCGCAAGCGTGCTATCGATGCTATAATTCAATTGCTGAGGTGCGCGGCCACATGAATCTCCACAGGGTGCTTGATGACTTTAAGACTGAATTGCGCCAGCTATACGGCCAGCGGCTGCAAGATGTGATCTTGTTTGGCTCGTATGCGCGCGGTGACGCATGGGCCGGGTCAGACATCGACGTAATGGTTGTATTAGCCGGGGAAGTGTCGCCGGGGCGTGAGATCGACCGGATGATTGAGGTGATCACTGATCTCAACCTCAAGCACGATGTCTTGCTGTCGGTCGTGCCCGTGTCGGAAGACAAATATCGGCGCGTCAATAGCCCGTTGCTGCTGAATGTGCGGCGCGAAGGAATTCCGGCGTGAACGAGATCGAATCATTAGTAGCGCGGGCTACGAAATATCTGGGCAGCGCCGAATTGCTGCTTGAACACGGCGACCCCGAATCATCTGTGTCCCGCTCGTATTACGCCATGTTTTTCTGCGTTCAAGCTTTGCTCTTGACGAAGCGCCTGACCGTCTCGTCTCATAAAGGACTCAACTCGCTATTCAGCGAGCACTTCGTGAAAACCGGCCTGCTGGCCAGAGAAATGAGCCGCGAATTGAACCGCGCTTTTGAGAAACGACAACTGGGCGACTATGAATCTGTCTTCGTGCTGGATGAAGACGAAGCGCGAGAGATTCTCGATAGTGCCACCGCTTTTGTTGATCAGTGCGTCGGCTACCTGAAAGATAACGGTCATCTCTAATCTTCCCCCGGCCCGGTGTTTCCATAAAACTCTGATTATCCTGCCCACGTTGCCCGGTCATCAAACGGTCCTGCTCCGAATATGAAACGAGGCAACCACCATGTTCCAAGTGTCTGATGCCTGGAAAGCGACCTTCGCGACGGCTCATGCCGGAATCCTGGTGATGCATGATGTCACCAATCCACCGTATCACGCTGAACTGGAAGAACACAAGCAGCAGTTACAAGACCAATTGCGCACGCAGTTCGCCGGTCAGGAGCGCAGCGCCATCGCCGCACTGCCGACGATTCAGGCCTACACCGCTTACTACAAGCCGTTCAAGAAAACCTATCACGTCCAGCTTCAGTTAGAGTCGATCGCCTTTAAGGGCAAGTCGTT
>JAUQXD010001132.1 GCA_030834835.1 Thermoflexales bacterium
CTCCTACGCCTCATTATAAACCTATCAGGGCACGCCGGCACAGAGCATTGGCAACTCTATGTCGGCGTGCCCCGGCGAATGTAACCGCCCCGGAGGACGATCAGTCGATGTTAAGGCTGCGCCTGCACCGACTGGCGCGTCACGCGCTGGCGGAACGTGTAATACGTCCAGCCTTGATACGCCAGCACGATCGGGACGAAGATGACCGCGACGATCGTCATCACCGACAGAGTATACGGCGTCGACGAGGCGTTCTGGATCGTCAGGCTGTAGGCAGGATTGGTGCTGCTGACCATCACGCGCGGGAACAGCGTCAGGAAGATCGTGATGACGCTGGTCGCAATGGTCACGCCCGTCATGGCAAAGGCCCAGCCGTGATGCTTGTGGCGGATGAACCAACCCGACGCCAGCAGCGTCGCAATACCGGACAGCGGGATGATGCCCGGATTGACGCCCAGCTTGCTAAACATATCGGTGAACAGATCACTGGCGATGATCGTCACGACCAGCACTACCAGCGAGATCGGCCACAGCCGCCCGGCGATCTGGTTGGCCTTCTCGGACACTTCGCCTTCGGCCTTCATGCTCAGGTAGATCGCGCCGTGCAGGATCATCAGCACCAGGCCGTAAATGCTGGCAATGAGCGTGTATGGGCTGAGCAGCGAAAAGAAGTTGCCCGTGAACTGCATCTTTTCATTGATCGGCACGCCTTGCAGCAGGTTGCCAAACGCCACGCCCATCAGCAGCGCCGGGACTAAACTGCCGCCGAAGATGGCCCAGTCCCAGAACGCGCGCCACTCCGGCCTCTTGTTTTTGCTTCGAAACTCAAAGGCCACGCCGCGCATGATCAACGCGATCAACACCACGCCCAACGCCAGATAGAAGCCGCTGAACATGGTGGCGTACCAGTTGGGGAACGCGGCGAAAATCGCACCGCCGGCCGTCAACAGCCACACCTCATTGCCGTCCCAGAACGGCCCGATCGTGTTGATGACCACCCGCCGATCGACGTCGTCCTTCGCAACGAAGGGCAGCAGGATGCCCACGCCATAGTCAAAGCCTTCTAGAAAGAAGAAGCCTGTCCACAACACCGCAATCAGAATGAACCACAGGGTTCGCAAGAATTCGGGATCCATGATGTTCTCCTTAACCCCCTCCCCTGTCTGAACGGGGGAGGGTTGGGGTGGGGGTTATTAGTACGCGCCAACCGGCTGTGCATCTTTGATCGGATCGCTCTTGGCGTAACGGCGCAGCAGCCCGATCGTGACGACCATCAGCCCGGCGTAGACCGCCGTGTACAGCACCAGCGTGATCAACACCGAGAAACTATCGACGGAGGTCGACACCCCATCGGCGGTCTTCATCAGCCCGAAGACGATCCACGGCTGGCGGCCCAGTTCCGTCATCAGCCAGCCGGTCGCGGTGCCGATGTAGGGCAGCAGGATTGCCAGCGGCAGCAGCTTCAGGAACCACGTGCTGCTCTCAAACTTGTCCTTCAGCAGCAGGTACAGCGCCAGCGCAGCCAGCGCAATCATCAGGAAGCCGGCCCCCACCATCGCGCGGAAATTCCAGTAGATCAACGGCACCGGCGGCAGATAATCGCCCGGCCCGTAAGTCTGCTGATATTCGGCGTTCAGTTGATTCAAGCCCCGCACCTCGCCTGTCAGCTGATTGTAAGACAACAGGCTTAACAATGCGGGC
>JAUQXD010001133.1 GCA_030834835.1 Thermoflexales bacterium
TCTTCGGCGTGAACGCCGATTTTGGCGGCCAGCTGCCGTCTGATTATGATGGCACGACCCCGCCGCCCGCCGGCACTCCCAACTATTTTGCGGAAGTGGACGACGACGGCGTAGCGCCTGCCCTTGGCCCGGATGCCATGCGCATCTGGAAGTTCCACGTCGATTGGACGACGCCAGCCAACTCGACCTTCGGTGTGAACGGCACACCCAACTACACGTTGACCGTCTCGCCGTTTGCGCAAATCTGCCCGACGACGCGCAGCTGCGTTCCGCAGCCCGGCACGACGTCCCGGCTCGACGCGATTGGCGATCGGGTGATGTTCCGCGGCGCCTACCGCAACGTCAACGGCCATGAAACTTTGCTGTTGAATCACTCGGTCGATGCCGGCAGCAGCCGCTCGGGCATTCGCTGGTATGAAGTGCGCGACCTGGGCACGGCGCCCGTGATTTATCAGCAAAGCACCTATGCGCCGGCCGACACCGAGCATCGCTGGATGGGCAGCATCGCCATGGATCACGTCGGCAACATCGCGCTCGGCTATAGCGTAGCCAGCGGCACCGTGTATCCATCGGTTCGGTACACCGGCCGCCTCGCCGGTGATCCCCTGGGTGTCATGGCGCAGGGTGAATCCAACATCATCTCTGGCACCGGCTCTCAGACCGACAGCGCTGCGCGCTGGGGCGACTACAGTTCGATGACGCTCGATCCGGTGGACGACTGCACCTTCTGGTACACGCAAGAGTATTATGCCGTGACGTCGGCGCGTGACTGGCAGACCCGGATCGCGTCGTTCAGGTTCCCCAACTGCTCGATCGGGCCGCAGGGCGCGCTTGTGGGTAAAGTAACCAATGCGGCCAACAGCAACCCGATCGTGGGTGCGCGCATCGACGCGGCCAGCAGCCCGACGATGACGTATGTGGCCTATGCCAACGGCAGCGGCGACTACACGCACATCCTGCCGGCGGGCGTGCCCTACACCGTCACCGGTTCGGCTTACGGTTACTTGCCCGCCACCTTCACTAACGTGAGCGTGGTCTCCGGCACGACCACCACGCAGAACATTTCGCTGACGGTTGCGCCCACTTACGTGATCTCTGGCTACGTCAAAGACAGCGCCACGAATGATCCGCTCATGGCGACCGTCGCCGTCATCGGCACGCCGTTCAACCCGCCGTTCGCGTCAGTGGATACCGACCCGGCGACCGGCTACTACAGTATGACGCTGGCCGGCGGCCAGTCGTATACGCTCACCGCTTCGGCGCTGCTGCACACCGCCGCCGCGCAGGGCGTGACGCCTGTCGCTAACACCAATGTCAACTTCAACCTGGTCGCGACGACGCAAAATGGCGGCTTCATCGGTTACGTGCGCAACTACTACACCAACGCTCCCGTACCCAACGCCACCGTCACCGTTGCCACCGGCGGCAATCCCAGCGATCAGACGGATGCCAACGGCTACTTCGAGATCTTCAATCTGGTGCCCGGCACGTACACCGCCACGGCTACAGCCAATCTGTACAGCCCGGTGTCCATCAGCAACATCCAGGTGCTCAGCAGCAACATCGCCATGCGTACCTTCTTGCTGCCCACCAGCCAGTTGAACTACGACCCGGCCGCGCTCAACAAGACGCTGACCTTCGGGAGCGTAGCGACCGATACGGCTGGTCTGGTCATCAGCAATACCGGCTTGGGCGCGCTCAACTTCTCACTGCAAGAGCAGAAGGGTGGCTTTGCGCCGCTGCGCCCGACGGTGGGCAACATCCTGGTCGTCGATCGCACATCGGCTTCGGCCGCGCGCGCGATCACAACCGCGTTGACCAGCCTAGGGTACACGTATGACTATGTGTCGAACACGGTGTTTGAAGGTTACTCGCTGGCAACCCTGCAGCAGTATCAGGCTGTGATGTATGCCGGGAACACCGGCACGTCCGACACCAGCGCCAGCAACGTGAAACTGCAAGCGTACCTGGACGCGGGCGGCAAGTTGTTGATTGCCGACAACGACCTGGGTTACTTCAACGACGGCTTCGCGCTGTATGACACTTACCTTCAGAGTGTCTGGGTGGGCGACGACGCGCTGTCCAACCTCACCGGTTCAGTGGTGGGTGAAGGCATCATGTCCGGCCTGAGCGGTGACGTCTCAGGCGATCCGTTCCCCGACTACTATACGGCGCGCTCGGCTGAAAACACGCCCATCTTCAAGTACTCCACCACGGGCGCGGGCAACAATCAGCCGGCCGGATCGATGATCGTCCGCAATGGCTACAAAGCCGTTTACCTGGCCTTTGACTACTACTATCTGGGCGGCTCAGCCATCGGTGAGCAAATCGAAACCGATGTGATGCAGCGCGTTCTGACCTTCCTGGGCGGCGGCGGCCCGGTCGACACTGTGCCGTGGTTCAACCAGACTCCGTTGACGGGCACCCTGTCCACTGGCGCTTCACAAGACATCCAGATCGGTTGGGATGCCAGCGTGGCCGACATCGCGCAGCCTGGCACCTACACCGCGACGCTGCGGATTGACAACAACGATCCGTTGGCGCAGAACACGGCGTTGCCGGTGGCGTTGACGGTGTTGCCCGCGGCCAATCAGCGCTTCCTGACCGGCGTCGTCTCGACGACGGGCGTCTGCGATGTGAACGTGGCGCCGCTCAATGGTGCGACCGTCGTCATTCAGGGTAGCGCCGGCTTTGGCATTACCGTGACGACGAATGCGGCTGGCCAATACGGCTACTGGCTCGATGCGGGCCAAAGCCCGTACACGGCGACCGTCTCGTACCCCGATCATCCGACCACGGCTGTCAGCGTGGACGTGACCGGCGGCCTCACCACGACGCAGAACTTCACGCTGCGCCTGCAGAAGCCCTGCATCGCCACCAACCCCAACAGCCTATCGGCGACTGCGCAGCTAGGCTCCAGCGCCCCGAATCAGACCATCGCTGTGACCAGCAGTGGCGCGCTGCCGTTGGACTTCAATGTGTTTGAAGTTCCGTCCAGCCTGGCAGTCGGCGGCGGCCCGGATGCTTATGGTTATACGTGGATCACTTCTACGTATAACTATATCCCGGCGAATGACGGCACGGCCCTGGCCCTGGGCGACGACGAGGAAGCAAACATCACGCTGCCGTTCTCGTTCTCGTTCTACGGCGCGAGCTCGACCAACCTGCGCATCGGCAACAACGGCGCAGTCCTGTTCAATGCAACCGCCGGCGACGTGAGCACGGCCAATACGGCCATGAGCGCAGCCCCCAACTACTTCATCGCGCCGTTCTGGGATGACATTGACAGCGACACCGGCAGTGTCTACTGGAAGACGGTCGGGGTATCGCCCAACCGCAAGGTCGTGATCGAGTGGTACAACCGCCCGCACTACAGCAATGTGGGCAGCGGGACGTTTGAACTGGTGTTGTTCGAGAACGGCAATATCCAGTATCAGTATCTGGACACCGACTTTGGCAACGCACTGTACAACTTCGGGGCGGGCGCCACATCCGGTATCCGTGGCACTGATACGGCCAACAGCCTGCAGTACTCGTTCGACCAGGCCAAACTGACCAACGGTCTGTCGCTGTGCTTCGTCAGGCCGGGCAACGCCCCGTGCGACGCAGTGGATGTGCCGTGGCTGACCGTGACGCCGACCAGCACGGTCGGTTTGACGGGCACGCCGCCCAGCAGCCAACTGCTGACGGTGGGCTTCGATTCAGCCTCGCTGCCGCTGCCGGGCACCTACTCGGCTTTCGTGTTGCTCTCGCACAATGCGCCGCAGCCGGCCGTTAGCATCCCCGTCACCTTCAACGTGACGGCGCCGGCGACCTACGGCCAGATCAATGGCGTGGTCAACGGCCTTGCCGTCTGCGACGCCCCAGGCGCGCCGCTGCAAGGCGCGGATGTCGCGATTACGGGTGGCACAGTGGCGACGGCAACCACCGCGGCCAACGGCCAGTACAACTACTACCTGTTGGGCGGCAGCGCCTACACGCTGACGGTGTCCAAAGCGGGCTATGTGTCGCAATCAACCGTTGTGACCGTGACCGCGCAGCAGACGACGACGACCAACTTCAACCTGCGGCTGCTCGCACCGTGCCAGTCACTGTCGACCTCGGCCTTCACGGTCACACAGCAGACGAACAAGGTGACGACGCAAACGCTGACCGTGCAGAACACGGGCACGACGCCGCTGGTCTGGAACATCCAGGAACTGGCCCCGGCGCTATTAGCCGCACCCGACGCGGAAATCGACAGCCGGGTGTCGCGCTATATCCCGGTCGCCAACATCTCGCTGGCCGCTCCGTTGGTTAACGCCATTCAGGATGGCAGCTTCGAGGCGACCAACGGCACGACCTACGCCAACCCGTACTGGGGCCAGGATTCTACGACCTTCGGCACCATCCTGTGCAACGCGGCGTGCGCCTCATCGGGTACTGTAACGGCGCGTACGGGTCTGTTCTTCGCCTGGTTTGGTGGCAACGCCACGGGTGACGTTGGCTATATCCAGCAGACGACAGTCCTGACGCCCGGCGTATCCTCACTAAGCTTCTACTTGCGGATGACGGGCAATTCGGCTGCCGGCAACTTCATGAAGGTCTCGATCGACGGGACGCCAGTTTTCACGGCGACCACCGCCGTTCAGGGCAGCTATGCCGATTACACGCTCGTGACGGTGGATGTGACCTCGTTCGCCAACGGCGCGTCGCGCGTGTTGCGTTTCGACTCCACGACAACCGATGGCGGTAACTTCTTCGTGGACGATGTGGCGCTGGACATCACAGGCCCGGCCTGCGAGCCGAACTCGCTGCCGTGGGTGACGGCCGTACCGGTCAGCGGCACGGTCGCAGCCGGTGGCAGCGCCAACGTCAGCCTGGTCTTCAACTCGACTGCGCTGGCGGGTGGTACGTACTCGGGCACGCTGTGCTATGCCAGCAACGACTCGATCGCGCCGAGTGTGCAGATTCCGGTGACACTGAAAGTGATCACCGAATACAAGCTGTATCTGCCCGTCGTGCGCCGCTAAGTATCCCGACCGACTGTTCCGGCGCAGTTCTCGCTGCGCCGGAACACGCTTGACCTTGAAACTGCCGCCCGCGCGTAGGTCTTTTCGTGCGGGCGGCAGTAATATAGGGCCGCAGCTGCGGCCCGTACCTTCACTTCACCAGAAAGGAAGTCTCACGATGATTCACTCACGTATTCGCGCCCTGATTCTCCCGGGAATTATCCTGCTGTTATTGATCGCGACCACCGCGATCGGTGCGGCGCAGTTCTCGCAGCCGCGCACCGTGCTTGACAAGATTCAACCGTGGATCATCGATCAGACCGCCGACGGCGCACAGGCCGAGTTCCTCGTTGTGCTGGCTGATCAGGCTGACCTGAGCGCTGCCGATAAACTGCCCACCAAATTGGAAAAAGGCCGGTATGTTTATAAGACGTTGTATGACACAGCGCAGGCTACGCAAGGTTCGATTCTGAAGTGGTTGCAAGAGCGCGGCGTTGAACATCGCGCCTACTACATCGTCAACTTGATCTGGGTGAAGGGCGATCGGGACACCGCGCTTGCGCTCGCGGGCCGATCGGATGTGGCGCGGCTCGAAGGCAATCCCCACGTCCGATTGATTCCGGAGCCGACCACGGCCAGCGATCCAGCCGCGCCCAATGTGCCCAATGGCATCGAGACCGGTATCAACAACACCAAAGCGCCGCAAGTCTGGGCGATGGGCTACACCGGCCAGGGGATTGTGGTCGGCGGGCAGGACACCGGCATTCAGTGGGATCATCCGGCGTTGAAGAATCATTATCGCGGCTGGAACACGGCGACGTTGACCGTGACCCATGACTACAACTGGCACGATTCAATTCATGAGACCGGTAGTTCCTGCGGCGCAAACTCGCCCATGCCGTGCGACGACAACAGTCACGGCACGCACACGATGGGCACAGCGGTCGGTGACGATGGCGGGTCCAATCAGATCGGTATGGCGCCTGGCGCAAAGTTCATCGGCTGTCGCAATATGAATGCCGGCGTCGGTACACCGGCCACGTATCTCGAATGCTTCGAATTCTTCCTCGCGCCGTATCCGGTGGCGGGCACGCCCGCGCAGGGCGACCCTGATCTGTCGCCGGACGTGACCAATAACAGTTGGGGCTGCCCCTTTGGCGCGCCGCCCGCCGGCGAAGGCTGTGTGCCCGATTCGTTGCTGCTGGCCCTGCAAGCGCAGCGCGCGGCCGGCATCATGACTGTTGTCTCGGCGGGCAACGACGGCCCCAGTTGCTCCACTGCGGATGATCCGCCGTCGTATCACGACGAGGCGTACACGGTGGGCGCGTTGGGCACGGGCACCGATACGATCGCTTCGTTCAGCAGTCGCGGCCCGGTGGATTCCGATGGCAGCGGCCGCCGCAAGCCGGACATTGCCGCGCCGGGTACCAGTGTCCGGTCAAGTGTGCCGGGCGGCGGCTACAGTTCTGCCTTTAGCGGCACTTCGATGGCGAGTCCGCATGTAGCGGGCGCAGTGGCGCTGCTGTGGTCGGCGCGTCCGCAATTGAGAAACAGCCTCGATCTGACCGAGCAGATGCTTAACAACTCGGCATTCCACATCAACAGTGCGGCGTGCGATCCGGTCGGGACGACGTGGCCCAACAACACCTACGGCTATGGGCGATTGGACGTCAAAGCGGCCGTCGATCTGGCCCCGGCGAACAACAGTGCGCTGATCGGCACCGTGACCAACGCCCTCAGCGCCGCGCCGATTGCGAACGTGGCGATTACGGCCACGGCCAGCGTGACGCTGACGGGCAGTACGACGACCAGCGCCAGCGGCGCATACACGCTGCCTTTGATCAACGGCACGTACACCGTCGATGCGGCCGCCTACGGTTATCAACCCGCGCAGATCACGGGCGTAAGTTTGATTTCCGGCACGACGACCACGTTGAATATCACGCTGACGCCGACGCTGTTTTACACAATCTCTGGTGTGGTGAAGGACGCACTGACGGGCGCGCCGTTGACGGCGACGATTGCGATTACGGGCTATCCGGGCAGTCCCGTCACCACGGATGTCGACGGGCAGTATGCTGTGTCGCTGGCGGCAGGCGTGAGCTACACCCTGCGAGCCGCCGCGAATGTGCCGAGCTACACGGCCGTCACGCGCTCGTTGGGAGCGCTGACTGCCGATCGGGTGGAGAACTTCGATCTAGCGCCTGATCTGGTGGCCTGCATTGCGCCCGGCTACACCTTATTCGGCGTAAGCGAATCGTTCAGCAGCGGCGTAACACCCACCAACTGGATCGTCAGCAGCACCGTGCCGGCAGTGAGTTGGCGCTTCAACAATCCCGGCGGCAAGACCAACTTGACCGGCGGCGCGGGCGGCATGGCGATTGGCGACAGCGACTTCTTCGGTCCCGGCCAGAATCTGAATAGCGAACTGCGCACACCACCGATGAATCTTTCGACGTTGACGACGGTGACTTTGCGCTTCAAGACCGACTTCAACTACTATTCGGGCGGTTCGGCGGAAGTGGCCGAGGTGGACGTGAGTGTGAACGGCGGCAGCAGCTGGACGAACGTGTGGCACAAGGTCGAGAGTTATCGCGGCCCGGTCGAATTGGATTTGTCGGCGCAAGCCGCCGGCCAATCCGATGTGCGTGTGCGCTTCCACTACTACAACGCGATCTTTGACGGCTGGTGGCAAGTCGATGATGTACAGTTGGGTTACTGTGCGCCGCCGTCGTTTAGCCGCCCGAACCTGACACCGGCGACGGCCGCGCAAAGCGGCACACCTGGCACGAGCGTGGTGTTCGATCTCGTGATGGAGAATCTGAGCAGCGTGACGAATACCTACACGCTGACAGCGCAAGCCGATTGGGCGACCGCGCTTTCGACGAGCCTCATCACCATGACGCCGCACCTCACCTCGACGTTGACGGTGAGTGTGACGGTGCCCATCACCACTGAAGGGCGCAGCGACATCGCGACGATCTCCATGCAGGGCAGCAATGGCACGGCGACTAGCACGCTGACGACGACGGCGCACTGGCCGTATGCGATCTATTTGCCGCTAGTCGTGCAGGACTAGTGAAGTGTTTGATTGGACCTGTCGGGGTAGCAGCAACCCGACAGGTCTTTTGATCTACTGTACATCAATCATCTCGAGGTAATCCATGAATCGACGCAAGTGGCTGCTCATCGTGCTCGTCCTCGCCAGCGTGATCGGCGTGGCGGGTTCGGTCCAGGCTCAGAGTACACCGATCGCGCAGGCATCAGCAGGCATCACCATCGCGCGCGTCTACTATGCCGATCGCACGCAGCTGGTCCAACTGACCGGGCGCTACGACGTGTGGGAAGTCCGATCGGCTGAGGGGTACGCGGTCGTCGCGTTATCGCAAGCCGAATACACCGCGCTCAGCGCGCAGGGTTATCGGCTCTCGATCGATCTGGCGAAAACGATCGAGGCCAACCTGCCGCGCGTGAGCCTGCCAGGACAGATCAACGGCATCCCCGGCTATGCGTGCTATCGCACCGTGGAAGAGACGTACACCACGGCGCAAAACATCGTGGCCGCGCACCCTGATCTGGCGGAATGGATCGACATCGGCGATAGCTGGGATAAGATCACCCTGGGCGGCGCGGCCGGTTACGATCTGATGGTGCTGAAACTGACCAATCAGAATCGACCCGGCCCCAAACCCGTCTACTTCGGTATGTCGTCGGTGCACGCCCGCGAATATGCACCTGCGGAGTTGAACACGCGCCTGGCCGAATACCTGATTAACAACTATGGCACCAATCCCGACGTGACGTGGCTGTTGGACTACACCGAAGTGCATCTGCTGTTGCAGGCCAATCCAGACGGGCGCAAGCAGGCGGAAGCGGGTTACTCGTGGCGCAAGAACACCAACGGTGATTACTGCGGGGTCACCAGTACCAGTCGCGGTGCGGACCTCAATCGCAATTGGCCGTTCATGTGGAACTCGTGCGCGGGCTGCTCCAGCGGCGTTCAGTGCGATCTGACCTATCGCGGTCCAACGGCCGCGTCTGAGCCGGAAACGCAGGCCACGGTCAACTACGTCCGATCGATCTTCACCGATTACCGACCCGTCGACGATTTGACCACACCGGTGCCTGTCACGGCTACGGGCATGTTCTTCGATTTGCACAGTTACAGCGAACTGGTGTTGTGGCCGTGGGGGTTCACATCCAATACCGCGCCGAATGCCACGGCGCTGCAAACGCTGGGCCGCAAACTGGCCTACTTCAACAACTACGATCCGGGGCAGTCGGTGGGGCTGTATCCGACCGATGGTACCACCGACGATACGACCTATGGTGAGCTGGGCATTCCCGCTTACACCATCGAGATGGGGACGAGCTTCTTTCAGGATTGTGCGTCCTTTGAATCTACGATCTATCCGACGAATCTGAATGCGCTGGTGTACGCCCTCAAAGCGACGCACCGCCCGTATCAACGCCCGGCCGGGCCGGACGTGCTGTCATTGGCGGCGACACCGGCCTCAGCGGCGGCGGGCGCGCTGATCACACTGAATGCCAGCGCCAACGACACGCGCTATTCCAACGTGGGCGGCGCCGAGCCGACGCAGGCCATCGCCGCGGCGCGCTATTCGATCGATGCACCATCATGGTTGGGCGCGACGACGTATGCCATGTCGGCGAATGATGGATCGTACAACGCGACCATCGAGGCGATCACGGTGCAGATCAACACGGCCGGCTTGACGCCCGGCCGTCACACGATCTTCGTCGAGGCGCAGGATGCCGCCGGCAACTGGGGCGTGCCTACCGCCGTGTTCGTCACGATCACGGCAGACAGCGCGCTCGATGGCACGGTGCGCGATGCGGCGACGACGCTACCCATCGCCGACGCGCTGATTCAAGTGAGCGCCAGTCCCACGCAGACGGGCAGCCTGAACACGAACGTGGCCGGGCAATACCTGCTGGCCCTGACCAGCGGCACATACACGCTGACAGCTTCGGCCTACGGTTATGCACCGCAGACCATCGGCGGCATCACACTGACGACCGGCCTGACCACGACGCGCGACATCAGCCTGACGGCAGTGGCAACTTACACGATCACCGGTAGCGTGCGCGATGGGCTGACGAATCTGCCCTTGAGCGCGACACTCACCATCAGCGGCTATCCACACAATCCGATCGTGACCAACCCGATCGGCCAATACGCGATCACGCTGGCCGAGGGCGGGCCGTACACGTTGACGATGAGCGCGCCGGGGTACGTGACGCAGCAACGTCCGATCGGGCCGCTGACGACCGATCGAGTGGAGGACTTCGCGTTGAACGTCGATGTGGAGGCGTGCAACGCTCCCGGCTATGAGTGGTTTGGCGTGCGTGAATCGTTCGCGACGACGATCACGCCGACGAATTGGCTCGTGAGCAGCACGTTGAGCAGCGCGGCCTGGCGTTTCAATAACCCGGGTAACAGGACCAACCTCACGGGCGGCGCGGGTGGTTTCGCCATCGCGGACAGTGACTACGCGGGGGCGGGCGTCAATATGAACACGGAACTGCGCTCGCCGCTGATGAACCTCACAACGGTGACGACGCCGACGTTGACGTTTAAGACCGACTTCAATTACTTCGACGGCGGCTCCAGTGAAGTGGCCGACGTGGATGTGAGCGTCGACGATGGCGCAACGTGGAACAACATCTGGCAACGAACGGCGAGTTATCGCGGCCCGCAGACGGTCACGATCGATCTGGCGCAGGCCGCCGGGCAGTCGCAAGTCCGCGTGCGCTTCCACTACTACAACGCCGTGTGGGATGCGTGGTGGCAAGTGGACGATGTGAGCCTGGGAATGTGCGCGCCCACCGTGATGCCGACGTGGCGATATGTGTATCTGCCGCTGGCGTTGAGCGGAGACTAAGCGCCTCACCCCCACGCGCTTGCGCGGCGGCCGATGACGCACAGGCAATTTGAAAATCTGCGGGGGCAGACCGAGGTCAAGTGATGAAGCGATCCTTAAGCGCAGCGGTTCTGTTGGCGGTGGCGTGGTGGCTGGCCTTGACGCTGGGCGTTCCGGCGATGGCTCGCGCGGTCACGGCTCCTGATCCATTCTATCAATCCGTCGTCGCCGCGATGGTCGGTCGAGTGTCACAGGCCACGGTGTACAACTACGATGCGCAGCTCAGCGGCGAGGTGGCGGTGCCGATCGGTGGGCAGCCATATACCCTCACCACGCGCCACACCCGATCGGGCGTGCCGATTGAAAAGGCTACGCAGCTGGTGTACGAACGCCTGCAGCAAGAGGGCCTGAGCGTAAGTTATCACACCTGGAGCGCGTGCTCGACTTCGGGGCGGAATGTGATCGGCACGCTGCCGGGGCTGGTGAAGCCGCAGGAGA
This sequence comes from Thermoflexales bacterium, assembly GCA_030834835.1. GTDB lineage: Bacteria > Chloroflexota > Anaerolineae > Fen-1058 > Fen-1058 > JAGOBP01. The sequence goes on from JAUQXD010001133.1 coordinate 11,375, forward strand.
TCGTGTTAATCACGGCGCACCTCGACGACATGCCGTCCACCGGCGTGGCCCCTGGCGCAGACGACAATGCCAGCGGCTCGGTGGGCGTCATGCTGGCCGCCGAGATTCTGAGCGATTATCGCTTTGAGCGCACGCTGCGCTTTGTCTATTTCACCGGCGAAGAGCAGGGCCTGTGCGGCAGCAATGCCTATTCCGCCGAGCGGCTGACCGCCGGGGACAACATCGTGGCCGTGTATAACATGGACATGATCGCCTGGGACGCGGTGGGCGATCCGACGCTGCGACTGCATATTCGCACCAGCGGCAACCCCGGTTATGCCGCCGATCTGGCAATAGCGGGCGTGTTCACCAATGTCGTACAGTCGTATGGCCTGAGCAGTGCGCTAATGCCCATCGTCGACGCCGACGGCGAAAGCGCCAGCGATCACGCGTCTTTCTGGCAGCGCGGCTACCCGGCCGTTCTGGCGATTGAGGACGATGACGACGACTTCAACGACTACTATCACACCGCCAACGATCGCCTGGCAAACCTGAATCTGCCGTATTTTACGGCTTTTGTGAAAGCCTCGGTGGGCACGGCCGCGCACCTGGCGCGCCCCTTTGGGACTGGCGCGGCGCAGGGCATGATCACGTCCGGCGGAGCGCCAATTGGTCAGGCGCAGATCGTGGCCACGCTTGATGTGACGCGCGGCGGTCAGACCCAATCGACCGCCAACGGCGAGTATGTGCTGTATTTGAGTGAAGGGTCATACACCTTCACGGTTACGGCCTACGGCTTCGCGCCGCAGCTGATCTATCCGGTCACGATTCAACCGAATGTTACGACCACACAAAACTTCACGCTGACGCCGGTACCCACTCACACGGTATCAGGCTCGATCACCGATGGATTAACCGGGCAGCCGCTCAGCGCGACAATCGACATTGACGGGTATCCCTACGGCCCGATCGCGACGGAGCCGCTCAACGGCCACTACGCCAGCGCGCTGGCGACAGGCGTGCCTTACACTTTCCACGTCAGGGCGAATGTGCCCGGCTACCTGGTCAGCGATCGGATCATCGGGTTGCTGAGTGCCGATCGAGTGGAGGACTTTGTGCTGACAGCCGATCAGGCGGCATGCAGCGCGCCCGGTTACGAATGGATCGGTGTGCATGAATTGTTCGCGACGACGATCACGCCAACGAACTGGCTGGTGAGTGGCGTGGGGTGGCGCTTCAATAATCCGGGCGGGCGGCAAAATCTCACGGGTGGCACAGGCAGTTTTGCCATCGCGGATAGCGACGATGCTGGCCCGGGTGTCAACATGAACACGGAACTGCGCTCGCCGCAGATGAACCTCTCGACCGTCACGACACCGGCGCTGACGTTTAGGACCGACTTTAATTACTTCGACGGCGGCTCCAGCGAAGTGGCGGATGTGGATGTGAGCGTGGACGACGGCTCAACGTGGAGCAACGTCTGGCGCAAGACGGCGAGTTATCGCGGCCCACAGACCGTCTCGATCAATCTGCCACAGGCCGCCGGGCAGTCGCAAGTCCGTGTGCGCTTCCACTACTACAACGCCGTGTGGGATGCGTGGTGGCAGGTGGATGATGTGAGCCTGGGGGAGTGCCGCTTACCGCAGCCGGCGCCGCACTGGTCAGTGTATTTGCCGGTGGTAGTGGGACAATAACTGAGACTGAAAGTCAACCGCTCATGAACGCGAACACACGCCCGGCGCGTCCCCGCCGCTGCTCGGCGGACCGGACGTGCGGTGCAGTGCGCCCGTCATCGCGAATAAGACTGCGTAAACCACCGCGCCCCGATCGATTTCTCAATCGATCGGGGCGCGGTGGTTCATGGTGTGCTGTGTGAAGTGACATGACCATATGCTGGGCTGCGATTCAGCCAGGGCGGATCGAGGTGCGGCTGCTCGCGTGTCCAGATCTCTTCACAAATCTCGTCCAGCTGGCGCAACTGTCCACGCTGTTGAGCGGCGGCAGCGACGTGCGGTTCCAGTTCCGGTTCAATCTGCTGGCACAGCTGCCCGGCGCGGTCTCTGAACTCTCGCTCAGTGACGGGATGATTCATCACAAACGCCAGCAATTCAAGGGCCTGTTCGGCTTGACCCTGGCGATGCCAGAAGGCGGCGATGCCGACCAGCACGCTCAAGGTGAGCGGCGTGGCCTGCGTTTCCAGCGCGGCGACCAGAGCCTGCAAATAGTACGCGATGGCTTCGGACGGCTGACTGAGCGCACTGGTCATCTCGCCCAGACTATTCAACGTGTAGACACTGCCAACCAGATCGCCGATTTCTTTCCGGATAGTCAGGCTCCATTGCAGGAGCCACTTGGCGTCCTGGTTGTTACCGGCGGCCAGCGCGACATCGGCCAGGTTGGTCAGTACCATCGCCGCGCCGCGGCGATCGTCGATTTTGGTCTGGATGGTCAGGCTTTCTTCGTACAGATATTTGGCTCGCTCGTAGTTGCGGCGCAGGAAGGCGATCCCGCCCAGGTTGTTGAGCACCAGCGACTGCCCGATGTGATCGCCGATTTCGCGCTGAATGGTCAAACTGTTGCGATAGAGTTCTTCGGCCGAGTCATAGTCCCCGCGGATGGATGCCACGATGCCCAGGCTGTTGAGCGTGCGCGCCAGCAGATAACCGTCGCCGCTGCCCGTGCAAATCTCGACGCTTTCACTCAACAGATGATAGGCCAGCTCGTATTCACCCGTCATCCAGCATAGATCGCCGAGATAGGTGCGTGCAAAGGCGCTCTCGCGGCGCGCGCCGAGGCGCGTGTGCAGGTCAAGACTCTGTTGATAGAGCGGCCGGGCCTGATCTAAACGGCCCAGCCGGTGAAGCAACCGGGCCTGTCGGGCAAGGAGGCTGCCCAGCAGTCGTTCGTCGATCGCGTGACCGGCGCGGGCGGAATCGGCCAGTCGTGCGGCGGCTGCCGCGAACGAGTCGGCGCCCTCCTGAACCAGGCCGCGCAGATCGTAGAAGAAAAACAGGCTTTCAACGTACTGCTCGATCAAGTTCCAGTAAGCTTGATCGATCGACCATTGCCACGCCGCCCGGATATTGTCGATCTCGTCGCTAATGTCCGCCAGGATTTCGGGTTGTCGTCCGGCTCGCCAGTACTTCTCGCGCTGACTCAGAAAATCAGCATAGTACCGGCAGAAGTTTTCGCGGACGGCCTGTTCGCGTGCCGGATTCTCTTCCAACTTCTTGATCAGATACTGTCGCAGCAGCTCGTGCAATTCGAAGCGGCCAGTCGCCGTTCGCCGCAAAAACGATTTGTCCACCAGCGTTGACAACAATTCGATCGAAGCGCCGGCCACCTGTTCGGCGATCTCGCGCTGAAAACCGCGGCGAAATATCGCCAGGCCCAGCACCGCCCCTCGTTCGTCTTCGGCCAGCAAATTCCAGGAGTGGTCAAACACAGTGCGCAGGTTGCGATGGCGCGTCGGCACATTGTGCTCGTTCGTCACCAGGAAGCCGGTATCCCTTCGAACTTCGCGCGCGATCTCCTTCAACGACAGCGTGCGCACCCAGGCCGCCGCCAGTTCAATGGCCAGCGGCATCCCCTCCACCAGCTGGCAGATGCGGGCGATGTGCGGCAGATCGGCATCTGAGAAAACCAGCGTGATGTCATGCCGCCGCGCACAGCTGATAAACAGCCTGAGCGCGCTGTAGTGCGCGCTCCCATTTTGCCGGGCAGTTGCCGGGTAATCAAGCCCGCAGATCTCCAGCAGCCACTCGCCCTGCACGTTGAGCCGCTCGCGCGAGGTCACGAGCATCTTCACGCGCGGCGCATTCTGCAAGATCTCAACCAGCAGCGGCGCGCCGTCGGTCAGGTGCTCAAAGTTGTCCAGCACCAGCAGCAGCTCTTTTTCACGGAGAAAGCTAATGAGCTGAGTTCTGGGTTCGTTCGCCCCATAAAAGGTAAACTGAAGCGCGTCCGCGAGCGCCGGCACCAGATGCTCAGGCGATCGCAACGGCGCCAGGGCGACAAAGTACACGCCGTTTCGAAACGCCGCCATGTGTTGCGCGGCGGACTGAATGGCCAATCGGGTTTTGCCGATGCCGCCTGGCCCGACCAGTGTTATCAGGCGACCGGCGGGCAGCGCCAGCAGCTGCTCGATCTGGGTCAGTTCGCCCTCGCGCCCGATAAACGGTGTGAGCTGCACCGGCAAATTATGCCGGCCGGAGGCCGACGCAGCGAGCGGCGCCGGCAGATAGCGATCCGGCGGTGCTGGCAGACGATTGGACTTGATGTCCTCATACAGCCCGGTTGTTGCTTCTTCGGGCGGCAGGCCCATTTCTTTATCCAGAATGTCGCAACAGGCGCGATACTGGCCCAGGGCATGCGTCACCTGCCCATTCCACACGTAGAGCTTCATGAGCACACGCTGCGCCTCTTCGTTGAAGACGTCCAGCATCAGCCAGCGTCGCGCATAAGTGATCGCCGCTTCAAACTCGCGCTGTGCGCTATGGCCGTCGACGAGGCGCGCGAGTGCGCCAGATACCAGGCGGCGGAAGTCCTCGGCCTGGAACATCTGCCATTCTTCAAAGGCAGGGCTGTCCGGCAGACTGAAGCCCGTCAGGAAGTCGCCACGCGAGAGATTGACCGCCTCGCTCAATGGCGTCAGGCAGCCCAGGCAAACATCTGTTGACGGATGACCGTGCGCCCTGCAGTCGGCAAGGTAGCGCTGCAAGTCGTCGATATCGGTTCGAAGATCAGCGTCCGGCATGAGGCCGATCAGATCACGATCGACCTCCAGCCATTCTTCGCCAATGTCCTTTTTCAATGCAGCCAGTGTGCGCCGCAGAGAGGCGCGGGCGGAGGTCTGGCTGAAATCCGGCCAGAACAGGGCGGCGAGTTCGTCGCGGCTATGTCGGCGGCGTGCAATCGCCAGATAGACGAGGAGCGCAATTGACTTGCGGCGCTCAAGCGTCACCGGCAGACCGTCACGCTCAATTCGGGGCGGGCCGAGAAGCAACAGTCGCAAGGCAGACATGACCAACAGGGCCTCAGAACGGAGTGTTCGACAAGAATGTGTCCGGGCGTGGGCGTGGCTTAGCACGTGTCAGTCGCGAGGCATTATACGGCAAAGGACACTAACCGACAACGGCGGCCACGGCCTTGCGATCAGATCATTGCTCCCGGCAAAGCACAGCTGCGATTGTTTTGGGACGATCTTGGGACGATCCCGTAGTAGATTACCCTCATCATAGCGTCGGACAGTGTCATTAACCTGATGAATCAGCAAAAACAATGTTGTGCCAGCCGTCCCAACAGGAGCAGCTCTCGTGTCCTGGTCTAAACGTCTTCCGTGGCTTGTGTTGATGGTGGCTGCATTTGCGGGCGGGTGGCTGGCCCGTACGGTTACGCAGCCGGCGGCCGATCCCGCCCTGACCCTGATTGGCCGGGCCGGTCAGATTATCAGCGAGGAATACTACGGCGAGGTGCCCGCTCCGCGCCAGCTGGCCTATGCGGCCATCCGGGGCATGCTGGCGGAGCTGGGCGACAAGTATGCGACGTTCTTCGAACCCACTGCGGCCGCGCGCGAGGGCCTGGGAGCCAATGGTAATGACGCCGTGATCGGCCTGCGCGGTGAAGTACGCGATGGACTATTCGTCGTGACGGATGTCCTGCCCGATGGGCCAGCGGCTCGAGCCGGGCTGCAAATGGGTGACGTCATCCAGACCATTGATGGCTGGACTATTTCCCGCGGCTCCTCCTCGTCCGAAATCCATGCCATGATTCGCGGCGCGGTCGGATCAACTGCGCACTTGACGGTTCGGCGTGGCGACACTGTGCTGTCGCTGGAGGCGGAGCGTGAACCCTTCCAGGAAGTCACGACTCAGCGCTTTGGCGAGATCGCCTATCTTCGTTTCGATCGATTCACGAGCCAGACGCCGCAGCAGATCGACGCGTCACTGACGCAACTCTTGACGAACACCACCACCGGCCTCATTCTGGATTTGCGCTACAACGGCGGCGGACTGATGAATTCAGCCCGCGAGATTCTCGATCTCTTTCTGGATAAGGGTGTCGCGTTCTATGCCCGCACCCGGCAGGGCGACTTGCTTCCCTACCTCACCCGGGCAGACGGTGACATCGCCGAAACAATCCCGCTCGTCGTGTTGATCAGCCCGCATACTTATTCTGCGCCGGAAACGGTGGCGGCGGCGATTGCCGATCGCGGTCGAGGCGAATTGATCGGCGAACGAACGCACGGCAAAGGCTCGATCAATACGACTGCCAATCTGGGTGATGGCTCGGCCATCCGCATTACGGTCGCGCAGTGGCTGTCGCCCGTTCAACAACGGTCATTTGAAGGCATTGGCGTGGCGCCCGACATCGCCGTCACGAATAGCCCCGACGACGGCCAGGACACGGTCTTGCTCTATGCCATCGACTATCTGCGCGACATGCAACCCTAAACTGACACTGTTCAAGGAGGAAGTCATGAAAAACCTGTACTATGTTCGAGAGGAAAATTTGCGGAAGGTTCTGGTCGGCATTGCGATCGTGATCGTTGTGATCAGCGCGTTTTTCGCCGCGGCCGGGCGCGATCCGGTTGCGAATGCCAGCAACGTCAACTGGGGTGGCAGCGTTAACTGGGGCGGCAGCGTTAACTGGGGCGGTTCAGTCAACTGGGGCGGCTCTGTTAACTGGGGTGGCAGCGTCAACTGGGGCGGATAATTCGCGCTGTCCAATCTCTTCCTGACCGATAACGATCAATGCGGCGGCGATGTGATTTCACGTCGCCGCTGCCATGTTGCACCAGTGCCA
>JAUQXD010001134.1 GCA_030834835.1 Thermoflexales bacterium
GCCATCACAATGGATCAGTACGCCGCCGATTTGCGCGCCCTGCTCGATTCGCTCAATGTCAAACAGGCCGTCATCAGCGGCCTGTCGATGGGCGGCTACATCGCGCTGGCCTTTATGGCGCAGTATCCTGATCGCGTCAAAGGCCTGATATTAGCCAATACGCGCGCCCTGCCCGACAGCGATGAAGCGCGCCAAACACGCCTGACCAACGCCGAACGCCTGCGCCATGAGGGTCTAGGTTTCCTGATCGATTCAATGGCGCCCAAGATGCTGGGGCCGGCCGCCAAACCCGATCTGACTGTTACCATCCGATCGATCATGACCCGCCAACGCGCCAATGGCCTCGCTTCGGCGCTTCTCGGGATGGCCGCTCGTCCCGATCGGACCGCCCTGCTTCCGTTCATCAAAGTCCCCACGTTGATCATCACTGGCTCGGCCGATGTGCTCATTCCACCGGCGGACAGCGAAGCGATGCACCGCGCCATCACACAGAGCACGCTCGTTACGCTGGCCGATGCGGGACACCTCTCCAACCTCGACAAAGCCGACGGCTTCAACGACGCCCTGCGCGCTTTCTATCCCAAAGTCGCGTAATCATACCTGACAGGTTGCGCAGAGGATCTTGCTAAATCAGATCCTCTTGCGCAACCTGTCAGGTATTCTCTGTGTTCACCATATGCACAACAGGTGGACTGTGCTACAATGTGAACACTCAATCGGGCGCACAGTGATGTCCGCCCCAATTCTCTCAGGAGGAGAAATGATGTCTGCTGCAACCAAACGTGCGTCGTTGATCATAAGCCTGCTCGTGCTGACCAGTCTGCTGCTGTCGGCCTGCGCGCCCGCAACCGCCAACGATCTGCTGGGCGAGGTCAAGGCACGCGGCACGCTGCGCATCTCGACCGATGTGAACTACGCGCCGCAATCGGCGTCGGTGGAAGGCGCCAAACGCGCCGACGGCACCAAATGCGGCGCGGATGAACTGACCGCCAATCAAGTGGAAGGCTTCGACATCGATACGGCGGTTGAGATCGCCAAACGGCTGGGCGTGGAACCGTGCTTTGCTACCCCGTCGTGGGATCTGGTCACTGCGGGCAACTGGGGCGGCCGCTGGGATATCAGCGTCGGCTCAATGTCGATCACCAAGGATCGCCAGAATGCTCTATGGTTCACGCCTGCCTATTACTTCACCCCGGCGCAACTGGCCGCCAGGCAGGGCTCGGGCATCACGTCGATCAACGATCTGGTCGGCAAAGCGGTATGCGTAGCCACGGCGACTACTTACGAAGATTATCTCAACAGCAAGCTGACCATCCCCGATTCGGATATCAAAGTTAAGGCGCCCAGTGGAATCAAAATCGTCTCACTGAGCACCGATTCGGAATGCGCGCAAGCCATTCAAGCCGGTCGCACCGACTTTGATGCGTTCCTCACGTCAGGCACGGTCGTCGATAAGGCCATTCAAGATGGCATCGCCGTCGACAAAGTGGGCGGCCCCGTCTACGTTGAAAACCTGGCCGTCGCCATCGACAAGCAAGCGGCCAAGGACCCCAAGACTCTGCTCGACGCGATCAGCAAGATCGTCAATGAGATGCACACGGACGGCACGCTGAGCAAATCGTCGCTGAAGTGGTACGAGGGCGTCGATCTGACTGTAGTGAAGTAACTCATTTCGCATGGCGCTACATTGAGCGTGGTGCGTGGTGCGTGGTTCGTAATCACCACGCACCACGCAGCACGTTTCACTCATCACTCGTTACTCGTCATCCTATGGAGATCGCTCATGGCCGTCGACGGCTTAACGCAAGCCGAACGTATCGTTCAGCAGCAAGTGCGGGCACAGCGCACCTTTAACGTACCGGTCATCGTCTGGTGGATCGTCAGCCTGGCTCTGCTGGGCGCGATGTTCGGCGGCGTCTCAATCAAGCTTGGCCCGCTGGAATTCGAAACCATCAAACTCGATGGCGAATTCATCGCCCGCGCGGCCCCCATCATCAGCGAAGGCGCGGCGCAAACGCTGATCATCTCAGTATTGTCGATTCTTTTCGCCAGTGTGCTGGCGTTGCTCACAGCGCTGGCCCGGCTGTCCCGCATCGCACCGTTGTACGCCGTCGCCACGTTCTACGTGTCGTTGATTCGCGGCACGCCGCTGCTGTTGCAAATATTCTTCTTCTTTCTGGCGCTGCCCCGGATGGGCATCATTTTGTCCGGCATCATGGCGGGCGTCGTGGCGCTGTCGTTAAATTACGGCGCCTACATGAGCGAGACGTTTCGCGCGGGCATTCAGAGCGTGGGCAAAGGCCAGCGTGAAGCGGCTCTAGCCTTAGGCATGACCAACGGCCAGATGATGCGTCGCATCGTGCTGCCGCAGGCTCTGCGACTGGTCATCCCGCCGATCGGCAACGATTTCATCGCGATGCTCAAAGACTCATCACTGGCGTCCACCAACGGCTTCGTGCGTGAACTGATGTGGTTGGGCCAGAACCTGGGACGACGCGAATTTCGCAGCATGGAGGCGCTGCTCGTCATCGCGCTGTGGTACTGGGGCATGACGATTATCTTCTCGTGGCTGCAAGGCCGCCTGGAAAAACGCCTGTCACGGGGAGACCGCTAATGCCCATCATTCGAATTGCTCATCTGAACAAACACTTTGGCCCGCTGCACGTGCTGAAGGATGTCTCGCTGACCGTCAACGAACGGGAAGTGGTCTGCGTGATCGGCCGATCGGGTTCCGGCAAATCGACGCTGCTGCGCTGCATCAACTTCCTCGAGCAACCCACGCAGGGCACGATCGAAGTCGATGGCCTATCGGTCGATGTGGAGCAGCATCGCCTGACCGATCAGCAGAAACAGACCATTCACGATATTCGCTTGAAGACAGGCATGGTGTTTCAAGAGTTCAATTTATTCCCGCACCTTAGCGTGATCGATAATTTGATCGAAGCGCCTGTGACGGTGAAAAGGATGCCGCGCGAGCAAGCGATTGTGCTGGCCGAAAAGTATCTGGCGAAAGTCGGTTTGATGCAGAAGCGCGATGAATACCCGGCGCGGCTGTCGGGCGGACAAAAGCAGCGTGTCGCCATTGCGCGCGCGTTGACGATGGAGCCGAAGGTGATGCTGTTTGACGAGCCGACGTCGGCGCTCGATCCAGAGTTGATCGGCGAAGTGCTGGAAGTGATGAAGCAGCTGGCCCGCGAAGGCACCACGATGCTGGTGGTCACGCACGAGATGAGCTTCGCTCAGGAAGTTGGCAATCGCGTCGTGTACATGGATGAAGGCCAGATCGTCGAAGAGAACACGCCAGAGCAGATGTTCAGCACGCCCGGCGATCCGAGGACGCGCCAGTTTCTCGATCGGTTGTTGCGAGCCGCCTGACTCATTTCAACCACGAAGGACACGAAGCATCACGAAGAAAACGTGATTTTCGTGCTCCTTCGTGAACTTCGTGGTTATTGATCATGCCAACGAAAAAGAAAACAACCCGCCGCCAGCCCTATCACGGCACGCAAGCCGTCTCGCGCGCCGTCAGCATTTTGAAGGCGTTTGAGAATGCCACCTCCGGTCTGACCGCTGTGCAATTGGCCGCCAGACTCGAACTCAATCGCAGCACGGTCCACCGCTTGCTCAGCGTGTTGGAAGCCGAAGGACTGATCGCACGCGAAAGCGCGATCGGTGAGGCGCGCAACAGCGCCTATCGCCTGGGGCCAACGCTGGTGTCATTGGGTGGCTTGGCCTTAAGGCAGATCAATCTGCGCGCCATCGCTCTGCCCCATCTGCGCCAACTGGCCCAGAAAAGCGGCGAAACCGTCGATCTGGAAATCCTGACCGGCGGCGAAGTAATGATCGTGGAAGAAGTGCCGGGCGAGCATATGCTGCGCGTGGGCGTGGGCGACAACATCGGCGCGCGTTATCCCGCGCACACCACTTCGACCGGCAAGTTGCTGCTGGCCGATCTGAGCGATGATGAGTTAAAAGATGTGTTGCCCACCAAACTCGTCGCGCTCACGCCGCACACTATCACAGATAAACAAGCCCTGCGTGACGAACTCGCGCGCGTGCGACAGCAAGGCTGGGCGCAGTCGTGGGAAGAACTGGAATTGGGATTGGCCGCCGTCGGGGCGCCGATCCGCGGTCGGGATGGCAACGTGATCGCCGCAGTCAGCGTGTCCGGCCCGACGGTGCGCATCGATCAGACTCAGATCAAGAACCTGGCGATTCTCGTCACGGATACCTGCAAACGCATCTCCCGCGATGTGGGGTTTACACGGCGATGAAAACGCCTCACCCCCAACCCTCTCCCTGCGCAGCGGAGTAGGGTTGGGGGTGAGGGCGAATGCCACTCACAACGAAGAGCGTTGGTTAAGCCCGGCGTCGTTTGATGGCAACGGCGCTCAGACTGAGGCTCACCATCAACGCCAGGCCGATGAAGAGTACGGGCAGCCAGGCATCACTGCGGGCTTGCAGGCGGGTCAGCTGTACGGCGGTGGGATCGCTGCCGTTAATATCGCCGGCGACAAAGGGCGTGCCGCCCAGTTCGCTCACGGTCAAACTGCTGACGAGCAGGTTTTGACCGCTGACGCTGAGGCGTGCGGGATCGACGGCGTTCCAGCAGGCCGGGTTGGTTGTCGGCGAACATTGCGCCAGACTCGTAATCCAGCCCAGGCGTTCGGGCGTCAGCGTGTTGGCGTTGCAGTTGGCCCCATTATCCACCGGAATCTGTGCCGTCCACGTTCCACTACCACTCACGGTGAACAGGTCATAAAAGTCGGAGCACATTTGATTGACGTAGGGCGCTACGCCGTTATCGAACGGCGCATTGGCCTGGCCGCGTCCGAAACTGACCACGACCGCCGTGCCGCCGCCGCCGCTCAATGTCGCCGTATTGGCGCCGGTGACCAGGACGGCGTTGCCGGCGCCTTCGGCCCACTGCGCCACAGGCGCACCCAGCCGTCCGGCCCATTCACCCGCGCTGAAGCCGGCGGGAGCGGTTGCCAGCGGGTCGCGCGTGCCCCAGTAGTTGTGCCCCAGGTTGTGCGCGCCGGAACCGCTGTAAGCCGTGGCAAAGTTCATGAGGTTGTTGGCGTACGCCGTCAACACGCCGCCCGTTTGATTGAAAACGGTACTGGCATTGGTCAGCGTCAGACCCTTCAGGGTCAGGTTGCCCGCCCCGACATTGAACAGCGCGCTCGCGCCGCCGGTCCAGTTCAAGGTTCCCGTGCCGTCGATTGTTACGTTGTTAGCGCCTGAATTGCCGCTGATCAAAGCGGCGGCGACATTGTGCGTCCCATAGATCGTGACGAAGCCGTTATCGATTACGCCGTTGAGCGCGGCTTGCGGCGTGCTGTAGCACGGCGCATTTCCGGCGCACACCACGGCGGGATCGGCGTAGGTGTGCGGCGCGAGGTAGGGAGCACACACATGCCCGTCGGTCAAAGTGATGGTGTCAATGCGCTGGCCGGTGCTTCCAACTGAACTATCGGTCCCAACGTGCCAGCGTAACTGTACGCCCTGACCCGCCGCCGACGCCGGTAAAGTAACCGTGCTGGTGATATACCCGCCCGAATTGCCCGTCCAGGCTGATCGGCCGGCCAATGGATTGCCGTAACTGGCGCTGATCGTGCCATTGTAGCCGCCGCTGGTAAAACTGCCGCCCGCCGTCACGATATCCGTGAAAGCGCCTGCGCCGATCTTGATTTCCAGCACGGCGCCATCGAAGTTATTTTCCAGGAGGTAGTTATTGCGGAAAGTGAGCTTCGCAGCAGCGGTCGTCGGCGTAAATACCGGCGACACCAGACTGCTTTCAGTCACGGAATCAGGATCAGGTGTAAAGGCATTGTTGGGCGCGGAATCGCTGGTGGCAATGGACGTGACCCATGGCACAGCGCTGGCGCCCACGGTCGAGGTGGTCCAGCCCGATGGCAGAGCGGGCGCCGTGATACCGTCGAAGTTCTGGAAGTTTTGCGCGGGAAGCGCCCCGGTGGAAACGCTGAAGGTGTAATTATAGGTGTAGGTGGGATTATAGGTGGCGGCTAAGGCGAATGTGATCGGCGCTCCGC
>JAUQXD010000119.1 GCA_030834835.1 Thermoflexales bacterium
ACGACAAGCGGTACAGTCAGAATTTGCGGCATCGCGTCAAACACTTGATGATAAAATATTCGATGGTAGGACAGCCGTGAACGATACACTCAAAACCGAAGCATATTTGTTGAAAGATCAACTCATTACGTGGCGGCGCGATTTTCACCGGCATCCTGAACTGGGTTTCAAGGAAGTTCGCACGTCGGGGATTGTGGCGAAGCATCTGGCCGATCTGGGCATGGAAGTGCAGATCGGCATTGGCAAGACGGGCGTGGTGGGCGTGCTCGACGGAGGCAAGCCTGGCCCGGTGGTGATGCTGCGCTTTGATATGGATGCGCTGCCGATTCAGGAACTCAATCAGACCGAGTATGTATCGCAGAATGCGGGCGTGATGCACGCTTGCGGTCATGATGCGCATACGGCCATCGGCATGGGGCTGGCGCAGTTGATGGTTAAACATCGTGACGAGATTGCGGGCACGCTGAAGTTTGTGTTTCAGCCTGCGGAAGAAGGCGAAAACGGCGCGCTGGCGATGATCCGCGACGGCGTGCTGAATGATCCCGCGCCCGAAGTGGCGCTGGGCCTGCATGTGTGGAACGAAGCGCCGGTCGGCATTGCGCAGGTCGGCGTGGGCGGCGTGATGGCGGCGGCCGACATCTTCACCATCAAGGTGCAGGGCAAGGGCACGCATGGCGCGCAGCCGCATCGCGGCGTCGACGCCATCTTGCTATCGGCGCACATCGTGACGGCGCTGCAAACCGTGATCGCCCGCAGCGTCGATCCGCGCCAGACCGCGGTGGTGACGGTCGGCATGCTGCACGCCGGATCGGCCTTCAATATCATCGCGGACGTGGCGGAGATGACGGGCACGATTCGCACTTTCGATCCGATCGTGCGCGAGCAGATTTTGCAGCGCGTGAAAGAGGTTGTCGAAGGTACAGCGACCGCGCTCGGCGGCAGCGCCACGATCGATATCAAAGCGATCTCGCCGGCCACCGTCAACGATGCGCGCGTGGCGCAGTTGGTACGCGAGACGGCTAGCGACGTGATGGGCGCGGCCAACGTCAGCGCCGATCAATTTACGATGGGCGCGGAAGACATGAGCGAGTTTCTCAATCGCGTGCCGGGCTGCTTCTTCTTTCTGGGTTCGGCCAACCCGGACAAAGGGCCAGTGTATCCGCATCATAATCCGCGCTTCGATATCGACGAATCGATTTTGCCAGACGGCGTGGCGATTCTGGCTGGAGCAGCGCTGCGCTATCTCAATGGAGAACGATAATCTTGGAAAAACAACTCGCTAAACTCACCGCGCGCTTGATGGAAGTGGACGATCTCAACCGGGCGACGGCCGTGTTGAGTTGGGATCAGACGACGTACATGCCGCCCGGCGGCGCGGCGGCGCGCGGCCGACAAATGGCTACCCTGTCGCGACTGGCGCACGAGAAGTTCACCGCGGCGGCCATCGGCAAATTGTTGGACGCGCTGCGGCCCTACGAAGAAAGCCTGCCTTACGACTCGGACGAGGCGAGCCTGCTGCGGGTGACGCGCCGCGAGTATGAGAAACTGACCAAAGTCCCGGCCGCGTTCGTGGCGAAGTTGAACACGCATCAGGCGGAGTCGTATCAAGCGTGGACCGAGGCGCGCCCGGCCAATGACTTCGCGCTTGTGCAGCCCTATCTGGAAAAAACGCTCGATTTGAGCCGGGATTTAGCCAATTTCTTTCCGGGTTACGAACACATCGCCGATCCGCTGATCGATTTTTCTGATTACGGGATGAAGGTCCGCACAGTGCGCGCGCTCTTTGCGGAACTGCGGTCGCAGCTGGTCCCGATCGTGAAGGCGATCACCTCGCAGCCGGTGGCCGACGATGCGTGCCTGAAGCAAGCCTATCCTGAAGCGCAGCAATTGGCCTTTGGTCAAAGCGTCATCGAGAAGCTGGGCTATGACTTCAAGCGTGGGCGGCAGGACAAGACCCATCATCCGTTCTGCACCAAGTTCTCACTGGGCGACGTGCGCATCACGACGCGCGTGCAAGAGCGCGACCTGACCGACGCGCTGTTCAGCACGATCCACGAATCCGGCCATGCCATGTACGAGCAGGGCATTCAGCGTGATTTTGAGGGTACGCCCCTGGCGGGCGGCACATCATCGGGGGTGCATGAAAGCCAATCGAGATGTTGGGAAAATCTGGTGGGGCGCAGTCGCGGCTTCTGGCAATTCTTTTACCCGCAACTGCAAACAATGTTCCCCGATCAACTCAACGCGGTGTCATTCGAGACGTTCTATCGCGCCATCAACAAAGTGACGCCGTCACTCATTCGTACCGATGCCGATGAAGTGACCTACAACCTGCATGTTATGATCCGCTTCGATCTGGAAACGGCGCTGCTGGAAGGCACGCTGGCCGTGCGCGATTTACCCGAGGCATGGGATGCGCGTTATCAATCCGATCTGGGCGTGCGCGCGCCCGACAATCGCGACGGCGTCTTGCAGGACGTCCACTGGTATGCGGGGCAGATCGGCGGCGTGTTCCAGGGCTACACGCTGGGCAACATCATGAGCGCACAGTTCTATGAGGCGGCGCTGCGAGCGCAGCCAACTATTCCCTATGAAATTGCGCAGGGCAAGTTCGATACGCTGCATGGCTGGCTGGCGGAGAACATCTATCAGCACGGCAGCAAGTTCACGGCCAATGAAGTGGTTGAGCGTGCGACCGGCCAGCCGTTGACCATCGCGCCATATATTCGTTATCTGCGTACGAAGTACGGGGAACTGTATCAGTTATGAAGGTTCGCCGGGCGATCAATCGCCCGGCTTCGGCACAGCACCCGATGAATCGGGTTAGCCAGATTTATCCGGCGCCGTAATGTAGCACGGCGATTCATCGCCGGGCGTGCTTTGCGCCACATCTTGATGTCGTCGATAAAACGGCGGCTCCCGTGTCGGCAAAAACCGGCGGCGTGGGAGCCGCCGCTGCTTTTGTCAGCGGGCAGATCATCAGTGTGCGCGCAACGCTTCGCGTGTCAGACACGTAGCGGAGCGGGCTCGCACGCCCGCGAAACCGGCGGCGTGTCCCACAGGAGGCTTCGCACGGAGCCGCCTCTGCTTTTGCCAGCGTGCAGATCATCAGCGGGTCGTGATGATCGCCCGTTTTGTGCTAAAATCGCGCTTGAACTTAAACTGGAGACATCATGACACAGGCAGGCTCTTTACAATGGCGCACCGGTTCGGGTTGGTTGATCCTCCTCGGCGGTGGAAGTTGGGACGATAGCGAGACCATCCATTCACAGGCGATCTCGGCCATCCTCGACGAGTCGCCGATCGCGTTTTTGCCGGCGGCTAATCCCGCCGATCCCACGTACGGCGAGGCGTTTCTCTCATACTATCGTGAACTCGGCGCGCCGCACGGTTACGTCGTGCCCGTGCGCGATCAGCAGTCGGCGCGCGATCCGGTGAACTATCGGCGGCTGGCGCAGGCCGGGTTGATCTTTATCGGCGGCGGCGATTCGGCCCGTTTGATCGAGGCGGTGGAAGGCACGCCCGTGATCGAAGCCATCGCGGAGGCGTTTGACAGCGGGGCCGTAATCGTGGGCGTCAGCGCGGGCGCGATGCTGCTGGGCAAGTGGGGACTCAGTTCGGACACGGGCAAGATATTACCGGGCTGGGGCTGGGTGTCGGACTCGATCATCGTGCCGCACTACACGCCCGAGCGAGCGCCACAGGTGCGCGGCGCGTTGCAGCGCTACCCCGAAACGATCGCGCTGGGCATTCCCGATAGTGTGGCGCTGGCGCTGGGGCCGGACGGCGAGTTGGAAACGTGGACGGACTTGCCGCAGCAGATCACGGTGACAATCGGGCCGAAGTTTGGCAGGTAAATGCACAATTCATAATGCACAATGCATAAGGCACAATGACGATGCCGCTACCATTGGATGAACTGGTCGAAAATCCTGAGCTGGTGAACCAAAGCGCGCAGGCGTTGGAGTGGGCTGAGCTGCTGTTTGAGTTCGAGCACGCGCTGGATGACGCGACTGCGCTGCTGCTGGGCTTGAGCGACGATCAACTGCGCTTTAAGCCGGCGGCCAAAGTCTTCTCGATTGCGGAAGTGCTGACGCACGCGCTGTACAGCGATGAGTTGTTCTGGAGCTGGATCAAGTTGCTGATGGATGGGCGTCGTGCAGAAATCGATCCGGCGGCGTTGATCGGCGGCGACGGGGCGCAGCCGGATCAAGCGGGGACGGCGATTGCCACCTTGATCGAAAATGTGCACTTGATCGCGCGGGGGACGATCGAACTGCGGCCCGATCCGATCGATCTGCACTCGACCGCGCCGCACCCGTACTTCGGTGAGTTGAACGCAAAGGGCTGGCTGATGTTCATGGCGCTGCATCATGGCATGCACCTGCGCCAGTGCGAGGCTGTGATCGATGCGCCCGGTTTTCCACGCGGCACAAGCAAGCAAAGCCTGACCGCCGAGGAGTATTTGCAGCCGCGCGAGCGCAAGACGTGGTTGAAGCCAGATGCAGGAGGCAAGAGGCAGGATGCAGGAAGCAAGAAGTCGGCGGTGAAGAAGAAACCGGCTGGGGCCAAGAAACCAGCGGGTAAGCGGGTTACCCGCCGATAGGGGCGGCGCGAAGGCTTGCGTGGAGAGCCGGTTTCAAACCGACTTGTCATTATCGGCCGTCGGGCTGCTTGGCGTATTCGAGGGTGCGGGCCGCGTCCGCAAGGCGTGCGGGCTGAGAGCAGGAGATCATTAAAGCATGAAACGACAGTTGCCGATTTTAATAGTGGGTCTACTGCTTGCTCTTGCCGGTTGTACAAGCCGTAATCCCAAGTTGTTTTTCGGTGACGGACAGTGCAACTTGCCATGCTGGTATGGCCTGACTCCTAATCGAACAACACTTTCTGAGGCTCCCGAGATTTTGAAATCGCTTCCGATTATTGACAGGCAATCGGTCGAATCAAGATCATTTGCTAATCCACCTGAGACAGATGTCCGTTGGGATTTTACTGGGGACACAATAGGCTATGGTCATCTTGAATTTGATGATAATAGTGTGCTTGAAAGGATAAAAATAGTTCCCAACGGATTGAATCTTGGAGATGTCGTTGATTTTTGGGGTAATCCATCCAGTGCTTGGGCTGTTTATCACCGCGATCCCGGTGGACTATACTATTTTTTGACGGTATTCTATCCAGAGCGTGGCATCAGCGTGGAAATCATGGGGCATCAATTGAGCAAGAAGTCCAGTACTGGAAATGAAGATGTGACTCGCGACATGAGTGTGACTGTGATCGACTTATATGATCCCGGCAGAGGAATCGAGTATTATTTTACTCATATAGCGTTCGCACCTGAAGCACAAGCCCAATCCTACATCAAACAGCTATTGCCTTGGGCGGGGTTCGGGAAAGGCGCAATTCACGTAGGGTCGCGGTAGGTTTTTGTATCTGCCCAATCATCCGGGGGAATTGCCTAAACTCTCTTTGCCCGCGTCGACAAGGCGGGCACTCGGCGGGCCGCGTGGCACCATCGGGGCGGAAGCCAGCCGCCAAACGTTGATTGGTTACGCATTACGCAGCACGTATTACGAGGCTTCATGACTGAATCGACCATCGAACGCACCTTCACCGAACGCGAATTGCAGCAATATGACGGGCGACGCGGGAAGCCGGTGTACATCGCTTATGATGGCATCGTGTACGATGTCAGCGCGGCGGCGTTGTGGCGCACCGGCCAGCATCAGGACTTGCACTTCTCGGGCGTGGATTTGACCCGCAGCCTGCGCAAAGCCCCGCACGGGGCCGAGGTGTTTTCGCGGCCGGGGGTGAGGGCGGTCGGGCGACTCATTTGAATTTTTATCTTGACAAACAGATATAGGCCAGTGGTATAATGCAGTTAGT